>JAACDH010000680.1 GCA_009936995.1 Rhodobacterales bacterium | reverse complement strand
TTCATTCGTTCAGCAACGACGGTAATACCGGGATCGACTTCTCGCCTGGGCTGAGCGGTGTCGGCGTGAACGATGCCGACACCGATCGCCGCCACGAAGTCACCGCTGGTCTCGCGGTGAAACGCGGCGGCATCGGCGGGTGGAAGCGACCAGCGGTAGGGGGGCAAATCTGGTGGGCCGTCAGTCTCGACGAACTCGCCGATGGACGAAAGAGCGGCAATCTCGTCCTCAAGGTCTTGCTCGTGACCCTCAAGCAGCACCCAGGTCGATGACCCGTTCCAGAGAACCGAAGACGGCCCAAGTACTGCGGCACGCGCCGCGACGGGGTCGACGTCGGCCGCTCGGAGCCACTGGCTGGCCGTTGGGCTTGGATTGGTTCGGAGCACGACCTCGGCGATCAGGCCGAGCGTGCCCAGCGAGCCCACCATCAGTTTGGGAACGTTGAAGCCGCTCACATTCTTCACCACGGGACCGCCACTCGTAACGACGTCGCCCTCAGCAGACACATATCGAACTTGCAGTACAGCATCACGAACAGAGCCTCGACCCTGGAGATCCAGTCGGTTCTCTCCAACCGAGACTGCGCCACCCACAGTGCCGCCCCGCTCTGGGAGCGCAGAGCGTTGGTTGGCCTCGATCAACACAGTGTGGAGTTCGGCGACCCGTGTACCGGCTCGCACGGTGACCACCATCTCCTCGGGTCGGTAGTCGACGATTCCTGTGGGCGCTGACACGAGTCGGGCCGACTCGTGGAGAACTCCACCGGTCTGCCATCGAGTGCCGCCGCCTTCGACGGCAATGGGATCGGAGTCCCCGACGTCTGCTGCGAACGCATGCAGCGCCTCGTCAGACGAGGTGAGCGAACTCATCCCCAGACCCCCGTCGGCACTGCTCGTAGCGCCTGGATATCGGCGCATGAGTGCCCCATGGGCAAAATTTTACCCGGGTTGGAACGACAGGTCGGGTCGAAGGCTTGGCGCAGGCGATTCTGGTGGTCGAGATCGACGTCGCTGAACATCTCGCCCATGAACCCCTGTTTCTCGACACCGATTCCATGCTCACCGGAGAGGGCACCACCAGCGTCGAGCGACGCCCGCACGATCTCTGCGCCCGCAGCGTGGACACGCTCAAGCGTGCCCTCCACGCGGGCATCGAAAACCAGGAGGGGGTGAAGGTTGCCGTCACCGGCATGGAAGACATTCATAACCATGATGTCGTGGCGCTCGCAGATCTCATAGATCTTCTCGAGCATGTCGGCGAGCGCCGCTCGAGGGACGACTGTGTCATGCAGGTAGTAGTCGGGGGCCACCTGTGCCACCGCTCCGAATGCGGTCTTGCGTCCTTTCCACAAGAGGGCGCGCTCCTCGTCGCTGGCGGCCTGGCGCACCCCGGTGGCATTGTTGGCGCGGCCGATGTCGCCAATCCGCCCGGCATCGATCTCCACGCCTGCGGGTAGCCCCTCGACTTCGGCGAGCAGGACCGCGGCAGCGTCGGTGGGGTAGCCGGCAGCGACATAGTTCTCGACGGCGATGGTCATCCGTTGGTCCATCACTTCGAGCGCTGCGGGGACAATGCCGGCGGCGATGATGGCGCTCACTGTTTGGGCCGCGTCACGGGTTTTGGCAAAGGACAGTAGGAGCGTGCGAACCGCAGGTGGGTTTTTGGTGAGCCGCACCGCGATCCGAGTAGCGATACCGAGAGTGCCTTCGCTCCCCACGAACGCCCCGCGCAAGTCGTAGCCCGCGGGCTCAGGATCGAGGCCGCCCAGCATGACGATCTCGCCATTGGGGAGCACGACCTCGATGGCGAGCACGTGAGCGTCGGTAACGCCATAGGCCAAGCAGTGTGGGCCGCCGGAGTTGTTTGCGACATTGCCGCCGAGGGTGCAGACCTGCTGGCTCGATGGGTCAGGGGCGAAGTGGAATCCTTTGGGGCGAAGGTGGCGGCTGAGATCGAGATTAATGACACCGGGCTGCACCCAGGCAACCCCGTTCTCGGTGTCGACCTGCAGGATGCGATTCATCTTGCCGGTGGAGACCACGATCGGCGCGCCAAGCGGAATGGCGCCGCCGGCGAGCCCAGTGCCTGCCCCCCGGGGCACGATGGCGCAGCCGTGCTCTACGGCGACCCGGGTGATGGCTTGGACTTCGGCAGTGGTCGTGGGAAAGCAAATCGGCCCCGACACGCCGCCAGCGAAGACGGATGCGTCGTGGCTTGTCAGCGAGCGCTCGGCCCCATCGTTTCGCACCCGCTGGGGGTCCAGGACCTCTTGGAGCGCAGCGACCAACGGATCGACGGGCGCACCAGGCCGGCGGAGTCGGCTAAGGATGCTCATGTGAGGGTGGCGGTCCGGCCAGCGGCTGGCGTGACCATGCTGGGATGAATATCCGCCGTGGAGGTAATGCCGTTCAGGGCCAGGCAGCGTTCGTATTCGGAGCGGAGGAAACCGATAGCGGTGTCAACGCCGCGCTCGCCGGCGGCGCCGAGTCCGTAGAGGTAGGCGCGTCCGCCCATTGCCGCCGTGGCGCCGAGGGCGACGGCTTTCACGATGTCGCTGCCACGGCGGATGCCTCCATCGCAGATCAGTTCGACACGGTCGCCGACGGCCTCGGCGACGTGGGGGAGAAGTGCAACAGGCGCAGGTGAGCCTTCGAGTTGGCGACCACCATGGTTGGAAAGGGCGAGTCCGTTCATGCCGAGGTCAGCCGCGATTAGAGCGTCTTCGACGCACTGAATTCCCTTGATCACGATCGGTCCATCCCATTGGTCACGGAACTGTTCGAGATCGGACCAGCTGAGGGATGCGTCGAGTTGGGCAGTGGTGAACTCTGCGAGGGAGACGGCCTCGGCGCCGTCGCCAATGTTGCCGTCGGAGTTGCGGGTGGCAACGCTGGCGAACCGGATGGGGCCGCCGCGGAGAAAGTCGGCTGTCCATGACGGTCGACGGACTGCGTCAACGATTGTGTCGAGACCGACTTTGGGTGGAAGCGTGAACCCTCGGCGGACATCGCGCTCACGGCGTCCGAAGACAGCGAGGTCGACCGTGATGCAAAGGGTGTCGTAACCTGCTGCGGCGGCACGGTCAATCATCTCGGTTACCAGGCCACGGTCCTTCCAGACGTAGACCTGGAACCACTTCGACGCGGTGTTCACTTCAGCCACTTCTTCGATAGATCTGGTACCGAGCGTCGAAAGTGTGTAGGGGATGCCGGCGCGTTGACCGGCACGAGCCACGGCCAACTCACCCTGTGAGTGGGCGATTCGGGTGAAGCCTGTGGGGGCGAGCACGAAGGGAAAGGAAATCTCTTTGCCTAAGAGCATGGTG
>JAACDH010000129.1 GCA_009936995.1 Rhodobacterales bacterium | reverse complement strand
TTGGGCCATGGCGTGTGGGGCGGTCCAAACGAAGCCGTTGAGGGAGCCGCGGCCCTGGAACATCACCTGTCGTTTCCAGGGGAACGTGGGCAGATACCCCTCGTAGAAGTTGCTGATCTGCCGGAATTGCTGGATGAATTGGATGCCGTCGGTTGCGCTGGTGAAGTAGGTCTCGAGGTCGGGTCGGCCGTCGGTGCCTAGCGCGTCGAAGTGTCGCCAGTTGGAGGTGGCGACATCGGCAAATGAAGCGGAATATCCGTCGCTGTTGGACTGGGAAATTCGCCAGCCTTCTTTCTCGAACCCATCGCCGCTGACGCCGGGGAGGGCGAACTTGAGCCCGCGGTCGGCGGGGGTCATGGCCACGAAGGTGAAGCGCCACGGATTGCCATTTCCAGAACCTTCGGGACGGGGCAAGATGGAACGAACGCCGCTTCCGGAGCCTAAGCTGCCGCCACCCTGGTCGTTGTAGAACATGTTGGTCCACGGCCAGACGTCTTGCCAGACCAGGTGCAGGACCACGTCCTCGCCGTCTTTGAGTGCCCGAGGCAGCGCGATGGTGACCTGGGATTCCTCGCGATCGAGGTACGGGTCGTCTTGGAACTCATCGGGTTTGGGCGGCTGGGGGCCGTCGTCTTCTCCGGTGCCTGGATTGCCCGGATTGGTGGGCGGGGCGCTCACCTTGAGGACCCGGTCGTGCTGCACCAGGGGCGTGTCGGCGATGACCGAGGTGCCATCGGGGATGGTGACCTGGGTGATCTTGAACTGACGCTTGTTCCCAGTGCGAGGAATATTCAGGTTAAACCACTGAATATCCCCGCCAACGGCCCGAAGTCGAACGTCGGCGGTGAACACCACCGCGAGGTCAGCGGCCCGCGGCACGACACGAAGCACGACTTGCGCTTCGTCTCCCACAATCCGCACGGGCGCGGTGGGCACGCCGTCGTCGTTTCGGTCGAACACCTCTCCGGTGAACTCCGAGAGGATGGGGGTGCCCAGGGTGTTGCGGTCGAGCATGGTCAGGACGCTGCGCATACGGGGGTTTAGCGAACCTTTTTCGTCGCGGAGCAGGTTCATCCAGTGAACGCCCGGCGGCTGATGGGTTGGCGGCAGGCCCAGCTGGCCCAGCGGGTCGGCGACCTTCAGCGCGATGACCCCGTGGGACCCTTCGGAGGTGCCCAATCCGCGGGACTCTGCAAGTCGATCTTGGGCGATCCATCGGCCTGGAAGAACGCCAACGGTGTGCATCAGCGCGAGCCGCTCGTCAAGGACCGACACAGCCTTGGTTAAGGCGCCGGGACGGGGTTTCTCGCCGTACACTACGATGTCGAACGGGTCGCCCGTGAAGCCGGTGCCGTCAGGTGGGCCCAGGAACTTTCTCTCGATGGCTGGGTCGATGGAGAGCACCAAACCCTCTTGGGCGAAGCCCTGCCAAGGGGCGCCATGGGCGACGTCCGTCCAGTTGGATTCGGGTTGGTTGAGGTCGCGCACTTGATGGGTGGCGAAGACCAGACCCTGTGCGCGCTCTTGAGAGTCCACTTGAAAGGTGGCGTCGGTGGCGGTGAACACAAAGCCCACGAACTCGCGGCTGCCCCGGCTCTGCCCGTCGTCCTTCTTGAGGTTGTCTTGTTTCCAGGCCTCGGAGCGCCTCTTGGACTTGGCGTCGCGGTCGTTCGGGTTGTAGCCGGAGAAGATGGGAACCAGAACGCCGCTGTGGAGGGTGACCTGCAGCGGGCCATCTTGAATCTGAATGGGCTCCTTGATGATGCGATACCGCTGGGTGTCCGCCTCAAGGTGCTGTAGGGCGACCCATTCGCGCTCGAGATGGTCGGCGCTGGGGTTTACAGCGAGCGCCACGCTCAACAGGAACCAAAGAGGCATCGAGATCTCCGCGCTCTTTGTATCTGAGACGCTTGATGACCGCACCCGCTCTTGCCCTTCTGGCCGCTGCGCCTAGTTTTATGGACACCCTGGAGCGTTCAGATGTTCTTCGACCCCCTCTACATGATGCTGATGTTGCCCGGTATGTTGCTGGCGATGTGGGCACAATACCGCGTGAAGAGTACCTTCTCGAAGTACCGTGAAGTGGGCACGCAGCGGGGCTGGACCGGCGCTCAAATTGCCCAGGCGATCCTCGACCAGCGGGGCATCCGCGACGTGCGCATCGAGCCGGTGAACGGCTTTCTGTCCGACCACTACGACCCACGCGACAAGGTACTTCGACTGTCTCCCGACGTTTACCAGGGCACCTCGGTGGCCGCGGCCGGTGTGGCTGCACACGAGGTAGGTCATGCGATTCAGCACGCCGAGGGATACGCGATGCTTCGGGTTCGCTCCAGCCTGGTTCCCATGCTCAACATCACCAACAAGCTAGCCATGCCGGCCATCTTTGGCGGCTTCATCCTGATGAGCTTCGGCCAGGCTCTGCTCGGTCAGGCGGCGATGGTCATCGGCACCCTTCTGTTCGCGGTGATGGTGGTCTTCCAGCTGGTCACCCTGCCGGTCGAGTTCGACGCCAGTCGTCGGGCGCTCACCGCCATCGAGGCGGGCAATATGGTCACCCCCAGCGAGCTCACTGGCGCCCGGAAGGTGCTCACCGCCGCAGCCCTCACCTACGTGGCCGCGGCGATTAGTTCGGGCCTGCAGCTGCTCTACTTCCTCATGCGCTCGGGGTTGCTGGGCGGACGTCGGAACTAAGCGCCGCCGAGCCCCGTCTGGCGTGTCGTTCATCGCCCTGTGGCTTGGGGCGTGGTTCCCGGGGTTACTCTTGTAGTTTAGCTCGGTGTGGAAGTACCGAAGGGCGTGTCTTCACCGCCACGGACCATCAAAGAGTTCGTCAAAGCGACACACGGGTTATCCGGGAGGCCACGGAGGCGCCCATGTTGTGGCTGTTGACCGCGGTGCTCGCCACCGCTGCTGTTCCCCCAGACGTCGATCTAGACGATCTCGATCACTGGGAAGAGTCTGCAGAAATCTTGCTCGACGGCCCGTCGGGTTGCTGGGAGATTGTGGGGCATGCGTCCTGGAACTGGGACTTGGGCCGGTTTGGGGCCAGTCGCGGTGACGCGGTCTTTGTAGGCCGTATGATCGACGGTGTGTGGAGCGAATTCCATCTAAAGCCGCTGGGCGAGGTGGTTCGCAAGAAGAGGAAGACCGAAGAGCAGACCTACGGTCTAGAACCCAGGTTTGTGCCGTTGTTTGGGAGCATCGGCGGTCGTTCTATCGTGGTCAGCAACGATGGCGTCGACCCCCGATACGACAGCAAGACCCTGATGAACGACGCCGAGCTCAAGCAGGAGGAGCGCGACGAGGCCCGCCGTGATCGCCGAGAAGCCCGTCGTGGCAAAAGCGACGACGACGAGTCCATCACCGATGATTCTGGCGCGGCGAACGTGCTCCGCGAGGCGCTCAACGAGCTGTCGGGCGACGCCACCACCAGCTGGACCAAGTGGGACAACGACAAGCGAGCGGTGCAGCTGCAGCGGCAGGTGCCTATTGGTGACCGCGCCCGAGCGCCCATCTCCAAGGCCGACATCTACTTTCCCGAAGCGGGACTCCCCAGCGCCATGAACGTCGTGTTCCCCGAGGAGTTCTACGGCGGCACCTTCCCCCGCTGGCGTGTGCACGATGCGGTGGTTTATCTGCGCGGCCGACCCAGCGGCGGTGAGGTCTTCCCACGGGCTGAGTCGTTCAGCTTTGGCTTCGGGGTGTTTGGCTTCGACTTCAACGGCGCTCAGACCATCCAATACAAGTCTGCGGTTCGCTGTGATATGCCGCCACCGGTCGCGCCCATCGCGCCGGTCGAGACAGCGGCTCCGGTTGAAGATACAACGCCCGTCAACAACGAGATCCTCGTCGAGGTTTCCACGCCCGCCGAAGACGTCGCACCCGCACCAGACGTCGCGCCTGCTACCGCCGAGCAGCAGCCGTAGGTCGGGCAACAGCTTGGAGCCCCCGTGACCAACCGCCTCGCCAAAGAGACCAGCCCCTACCTCCTTCAGCACGCCGAAAACCCCGTGGACTGGTTTCCTTGGGGCGACGAGGCCCTGAAGAAGGCCCAAGATGAGCAGCGTCCCATCCTGCTGTCTATCGGCTACAGCGCCTGTCACTGGTGCCACGTGATGGCCCACGAGAGCTTCGACAACGCTGTGTTGGCCGAGCAAATGAACCGTGACTTTGTGTGCATCAAGGTCGACCGCGAAGAGCGCCCCGATCTGGACGAAATCTACATGCGCGCGGTGCAGGCCTTTAGCGGTGGACGTGGCGGCTGGCCGATGACGGTGTTCTTAACGCCCGCTGGCGAGCCCTACTGGGGCGGCACCTATTTTCCGCCGCATCGCAGTGGCCAAATGCCGGGTTTCGACGAGGTGATGGACCACACGGCGAGGCTGTGGACCGACGACCGCGACAAGGTGACCGAGATCACCGACCAGATCGTCGACTACCTGCATCGGGGCGGCCGAATGCCCATCCCCGACGAGGCCCTGGCCGACCACTGGTTGTCGGGGGTCTTCGAGGCGTCTCAGGCCATGTTTGACGCCGAGAACGGCGGCTTTGGTGGCGCCCCGAAGTTTCCGCCCCACGGCGTGCTGGCCATCCTGCTGGCCCACTGGCGGGTGAGCGGCTCGTCCCAGGCCATGGCCATGGCCACGGCTACCCTCGACGGCATGTCTCGCGGTGGCACCTACGACCACCTGGCGGGCGGATTTGCCAGGTACTCCGTGGACGAATCTTGGACCATCCCGCACTTCGAGAAGATGCTCTACGACAATGCCCAATTGATTCCGGTGTACGCGGACGCCTGGCTGGCCACGAATAACCCGCACTATCGGCGATTGGTGGTCGAGACGGTGGGCTGGTTACTACGCGAGATGCGGCTGCCGAACGGTGGATTTGCCGCCAGCACCGACGCCGACAGTGAAGGCGTCGAGGGCAAGTTCTTCGTGTGGACGCCCCAGCAGCTCATCGACGTCCTGGGGTCAGACGGCGCCCGGGTGGCCGAGCTCTGTCAGGTCACCGCCGAGGGCAACTTCGAGCACGGTCAATCGGCCCTGCGCCTCGAAGAGCCGCTTGAACGAATGGAACCCTCCGACGCAGACCTGCTCCGCGCCAGCTTCCCCAAGCTGCTCGCGGCCCGCTCCCTGCGAATCGCCCCCGACCGCGACGACAAGGTGGTCACCGCCTGGAACGCCATGGCCATCTCCGCTTTGGCCCGCGCCGGCGTGTCTCTGGGGCAGCCCGAATGGGTGAATGCGGCCGTCGTTGCGGCGGAACTCCTGCACAACCAGGTCACCGTCGACGGGCGCTTGATGCGGACCTTCAAGGACGGCCGCGCCCACGTGCTGGCCTACGCCGACGACCACGCTCACCTCATCTCGGCCTGCCTCGACGTCTACGAGGCCACCTTCGACCAGCTGTGGCTCGCCCGCGCCAACAAGGTGGCCGACGCGTTGGTCGAGCTGTTCTGGGACGGGGAGGCCGGCGGCTTGTTCTACACGGGCAGCGACGCCGATGCGTTGGTTACACGCTCGAAAAATGTCAGTGGTGGTGCTGAACCCAGCGCCAACGGAGCTGCGGCGCTCGCCTTCGTGCGCCTGTCGAAGCTGTGCGGCCGCAAAGACCTGGCCAAGCGGGCCGAGGTCATTCTGAAGGGCTACCAAATGACCCTCGAACGGGTACCTCGGGCGCTCGGAGTCGAGGCCTTGGCCGGTCACTGGTTGGGCAACGGCGGGATCGAGCTGGGCGTGGTCGGCGACCCCGAACAACCTGCAACCGCCTCGCTCATCACCGAATACCGTCGTCGCTACACCCCGTTCGGTGTGGTCGCCGCCCGTCGAAAGAACGACACCTACCACCTGCTTCCCTGGATGCGCGGTAAAGACGCCAAGAAAGGTCCGACGGCTTACCTGTGCGAGGGACGCGCCTGTCGCGCTCCCACCCTCGACGCCGCCGAGCTGGGCGCGTTCATCGACGATGTGCTCAAGCCCGACCACCGCAGCACG
>JAACDH010000128.1 GCA_009936995.1 Rhodobacterales bacterium | reverse complement strand
TTCGATCTTCTCCGTGAGCACGGCTACGAGATCGACAATTTCCTCAATGAGTACCGGCACTTTGCTTACGAGAACATCGAGTCGCGTTCGCCCCCCATCCTCTGCTTGAGCGCCACCGTCGCTTTGGAGCACCTCACCGCGGTCATGGCCCATCACGCGCTCACCCACAACCACCTCGACAACGCACATCCGGTGATGCGCGACCTAATCATGTGGCACGCCTGCGAGGAAATCGAACACAAATCGGTCGCCTTCGATGTGTTCACTTCGGTGGGAGGCTCTTGGCTCACTCGCGTCGCCGGTATGACCCTCGTATTCCCGCTCCTCCTGTGGTTCTGGGACAGAGCTGCCACCGATCTGCTCGCGCAAGACAAACTCTCGGACGAAGCACTCGCGGCGGACCGAAAGAAGATGGAATCTCTCGGGGCTGGTCGACGCTACTTGATTGGCGCGGTGCTCAACTACATACGACCCGGGTTCCATCCCGACCAAGTCGACGACTACCCCCTCGCCGCCGCCTGGCTGACTGAAAAAGGACGCCTAGAAGGCTAACCATCGACAGCCTTGGGCCGAACCATCTGCGCCGCTCGCGATCCCGTGGGGGCTCAGTGGAACAGGACTGCGAAACCCGAATCGACGCTCCCCGTGGTTGGGTCTGAGATTCCATCTATGTGGTCCAGCACTCGCCCCGGCGACGCTCCCCGCCCACGCTCGCGTTACCTAACCACATCTCACACACGGGCCTGTACCATCGAATCTCACCCTCCCCTCGAACATTGGTTCGCAGCCGGCGGCGACCACCGCCTCATCGAGAACCCCCAAACTGGACTTACCCCCTATCGGGCCTCTCTGCGCCCCCGAAACACCGCACAGTTCGGCTCCTGCACTGCTTCCTCTCCCGGCCCAAGAGGCTGGGCTGCTGGCCAACACGCCCTTAAACATTGCCAGGCCAGCGACGAAGGCATTCGGGAGACCGCCGAACAGACCCGCATGGAACTTCGTAATGTCATGGAAATACCTGCCGAAATTGCGGTCGCTATGGCACCATCCGGCACCGATATCCTCTACCTGGTCTCGCACATCGCGCTCCAAGGCGTGGACTCCGTACACCACGTTGTGGTCGGCGCCAACGAGCTCGGCGGCGGCACCCTCAAGGCCTGTCGCGGGCTCACCTTTTCGGCAATGACCCCATTCGGAGGCGACGACGAAGTAGGCCGCCCCATCGCGGGCCTGGCCGAGCGCTGCACCGCTGAGGCCATCTACCTGCGCGAGGCTGCAGGCCAACGCCTGGACACCGACGCCGTCGATGCCCAGGTCGAGCAGCGCGTCGACGAGCTTGTCACCGACGGAAAACGAATCATTCTGCACATGGTCGTGCACTCCAAGACCGGCCTACGTGCGCCCTCCGCCCTCGTCGCCGCACGGCTGCGCCAGAGACACGGCGACAAGCTGATGGTGCTGGTCGATGCTGCACAGGGCCGACTAGCGCCCTCCGATATACGACGGGCCCTTAAGCTCGGCTTCGTAGTCATGTTCACCGGCTCCAAGTTCTACTCTGGCCCACCGTTCTCCGGCGTGCTCTTCCTGCCCACCCACCTGTCGGCCGACCCCGGTCCCCTGGTCCCCGAACTGTCTAAGTGGTTCGACCAAGCCAGCCTTCCAGGCTCTTGGGTTAGCGCCCGAGAGAGTCTGTCCGAGAAGCACAACCAAGGCCTAGCCCTTCGCTGGACAGCGGCCATGGCCGAGTTCAACGCTTACCACGCCATCCTGCCGCGGTGGCGGGGACGGGTCTACGCCACCTTCGCCGGTGCAATCCACGAGACCTTCGGTCCTCCCGATATCATCGACCTCGAGATCCCCCTTCCACCTGTGCACCAGCTCGTCACCGCCTTGGGGGCCTTCCCCACCGTTTTCGGATTCCGAGTCCGTGGACCAGACGGCTGGTTCGACGCCCCACAGCTCAAGAGCCTACACGCCATGCTCGACACCGACCTCAGCCACGAAGATCCACGCTGGGGCGGCGTCTACCACTTGGGGCAGCCGGTCGCCCTCGGCCCGCCGGACGGAGAGCGCCGGGCCTTCCTGCGAGTCGCGCTGGGCGCCCGACTGATCACCGACTTCGGCCGCACCCCAAACGCCGGCGGCCCTTGGATGCGCGAACAAATGAGCGGCATCCGCACCAAAGTCGAGACGCTCGTTCGCACAGGACGAATGCAACCATGACCGACCCTCGCTGTCCCGTGGCCGATGTGGCACGAGTCCTACAGCTCGCCCGCGACGCTGGTGCCTGGACCGATCAGCACAAGTCGATCCTGTTCCACGATCTCGACCGACTCGAAGGCCGCCTGACCGATCTCCGACAGGCCTTCCCCAACAACGCGCTGCACGCGGTCGCCATGAAGGCCAACCCCATCGTCAAGCTGCTCGAAGTGATCGTGTCCACGGGGGCCGGCCT
>JAACDH010000679.1 GCA_009936995.1 Rhodobacterales bacterium | reverse complement strand
GTGTCTATGCTGGTGAACGAACGCTTCACCTCCAACAGCACCTCCGATCTCCGCCCAGAAGCCCTCGACGCCTTCATCAAGCGCAGCGTCGAGTCGGCCTCCTACCTCGAGCCCGACCCCGAGCGCGCCCAGCCGCCCGGCGAGGACTGCGGTCGCGGCGTCACCGAAGAGCAGCTCGACCAAGACGACCCCGCTTGGTCCACACGCACGGCCGACGACCGGTCCAACTTCGCCGAAGCCATAGAGAACGCAATCCGCGACCTCCACGAGGACGACGTCATCTCCAGCGCGGCCTACTCGTCCGACGGTCGGGCCGAAGCGGTCCGGGTGATGTCCAACGGCTTCTGCGGCGAGACCAGCGGCGCCTGGTTCGCAGTCGGCGGCGAGATGACCCTCCAAGAGGGCGAAAAGCGGCCTGAATCATCCGCCTATTTTGCAGCCCGGCACCACGCCGACCTGCCCAGCATCGACCACATCGCGGCAGAGGTGGTTCGTCGGACTCGCGAGCGCATTGGCGCCGGTCCCATCGACTCCGGCACTTACCCCATGATCCTCGAGAACCGAGTCGCTCCCAGGCTACTGGGCGTCCTGGGTTCCGCCATGAGCGGCGGCGCTCTCCACCAAGGTCGGTCGTTCCTGGTCGGTAAACTGGGCCAGCGGATCGGCTCCGATCTGCTCAACATCGTCGACGACCCCACCATCTCCCGCGGCCTCGGTAGCCGCCCCTGGGATGGCGACGCTTTGCGCTCCCGTCGCCGAGTGATCATCGAAAAAGGCGTGCTCCAATCCTACAATATCGACACCTACCACGCCCGAAAGATGGGCGTACAAGCCACCAGCGGCGGTCGATCGAACTGGATCTTGCCCACCGGCGATCAGTCCTGGGCCGAGATCGCCAAGCCCTGGCCCAAGGCCAGCTTGGTCACCGGATTCTTGGGTGGTAACGCCAACGGAACCACCGGCGACTTCAGCTTCGGCATTCGTGGCGTGCTCATCGAGAACGGCGTACCCACACAGTCTCTGGCCGAGATGAACGTCTCTGGAAACGCGGCCGAGGTCTTCAATCGGCTCGTGGCCTTGGGCAACGACCCTTGGCAGTACTCCAGCTGTGCGTCGCCAGCGATGATCTTCGAAGACGTTAGTTTCTCGGGAAATTAGCGCCGTCTACTTCGCGCCGATGCCCAGCTCGTCGGCGTGGGGCTTGAGCGCGTCGATGATGAACTGGATGTGGCTTGTGTTGTCCACATTCAGCAGCTCAAGTCCCCTCTGGACCTCAAATCGTTCGACACCAGCGGCGAAGCCCTTGGACTTCAGCTTCTTCTTCACCGACTTGGGCGTCAGTGTGCTCACGCCTTCCGGGCGAATGTAGCAGCAGGCCACCACAAATCCGGTGAGCTCATCGCAGGCCAGCAGCGCCTTGTCCATGGGGCTGTTCAAGGGCACGCCCCACTGGCTGTAGTGACCACTGATCGCGTGGGCCAAGTCATCGTGGTCTCGCTCGCGCAGCCAAGCAACGATGCGTTTGGGGTGCTCTTCGGGCCATTGGTCGTAGTCGGCGTCGTGCAGCATGCCGCAGATCCCCCACCACTCGGGCACATCATCCTCGCTACCATACCGGCCTGCCGCCGCGATCATCACGATCTCGACCGCTCGAGCGTGGAGGCGGAGTTTCTCGCTGGGCGTCCAAGACACCAGATGGGACCAAGCTTCTTCGCGACTTAGGGACACAGCGCCTCCGGGGACCTAGGAATCCAGCAAGTCGCCTTTTCCGATCTGGCGGAGCACCTGCTGGTGGAACTCATTGTCTACGCGGCGGTGTCGGGCCGCTTCGATGAGCCAACCATTTCGCCAAGGCCACTCTTTCACGGATGCGCGATAGTCCGCGATCGAGGAACTGTAGTCACACAGTCGATCCGTGAGCCAATCCAACGGCACATCCACGTTCATTGTGGCACGGCAAGTGGCGCGGACCTCGTCTGCGAGGCGATTCACGTCGTCGCGGTGCTCGGTGCTCACCACACCAACCGAGGCATCGTGAAGCTCACAGAGCGGACCAAAGACGGCGAGCCAGCAAAGTTTCTCCACCTCGAAGGCGGAGAACCTAGCCCAATCGACGTTCTCGGCTTGAGCACCCAGTCGGTTCATCCAACGGGCAATCGTGAGTCCGTGAGGACCCGTAAACCAGCTGGTGCGACCCGGAGAGAGGTCTTCGCCGCGCTTAGAGACCGCGAAATACAATAATCCGCGGGTATTGGTCTCCATGTTGTGCTTCTTCAGCAGGGTGCGCAGCGCGCCGTTCTGGACAAACACCAGATCGCCGCGCCGATGGGCGGAAACGCGATCGATGATGCCGGTGAGATCGTCGTTCCTCACCGCCAGCACGATCGGATCTCCCTGAGGCCCGTCCAGGGCCTCCCAGCCGTCGGTGCGATTGATGAGGGTGCACTCCAAGCCCTCGCGATCCGAGGCCTGCTTCAGAGCCAAACCGATCCGACCTGCGCCGATCACCACCATGATTCCTCCCTGTGGGCGGTTAACCCTATGCCATGGCCCTTCCCAAGACCACCGCCGCCGCCTTCCTGGCCGCTGGCCTCTCCCTTCGCGAAGAAGTTCCCCTGCTCAAGCGCACTTGGTGGCGCGCAGGCGGTCCCGCAGATGGCTTCATCTCCCTCACCTCGGTCGAACAGGCGCAGGCCCTCCAGCGGATCGCCCTCCATACGCAAACGCCCGTTTTTGTCCTGGGAAACGCCAGTAATCTCTTAGTCAGCGACAAGGGCATTCGCGGCGTGGTCGTTCAACTAGTAGAAGATCTCGCCAAAGTGCAAGTGGTGGAAGGCGAGCCGCCCATGCTCACCCTCGGCGCCGGCCTCAAGCTGGTGCGACTGGTCAATCGGATGCGGAAGGTGGGCTGGACGGGGCTCGAGTTCGTGGCTGGCATCCCCGGAACCGTCGGCGGCGCCATCACCATGAACGACGGAACCGCACTGGGCGAAACCGTCGATGCCCTGCGCGAGGTGGAATGGGTGCTACCTGGGGGAGCCGTCCAACGGGTCCCCGTCTCCACGCTCAACATGCGGTACCGACACGCCGAGACTCCACCTGGCGCGTTGATCACCCGAGCCTGGTTCCAGACCACCGACGAAGACATGGCAGAGAGCCGGCGTCACATCCGCGAACACCTCGCCTACCGTGAACGCACGCAGCCCACCGACGTCCCCACCTGCGGCAGCACCTTTCGCAACCCCGAGGGCGACACCGCCGGCCGACTCATCGACGCCGCGGGACTGAAAGGCCACCGCATCGGGGCCGCCGAGGTCTCTACCAAGCACGCCAACTTCGTGGTGAACACCGGAGGAGCCAGCGCGGCCCACATCCGGTCCCTGGTCGAGTTCGTGCAAGACGAAGTGCACCGGCAGACCGGCGTTCGGCTACAGCGCGAGGTTCACTTTGTGGGCGAATGGGACGCTTAGGGCGCCTACTTCACCCACACCGTCTTGCGATTCACGAAGGCCAGAATACCCTCGTCCGACAGCTCACGGCCCCAACCGCTGTCGGCCACGCCCCCAAAGGGTAGCCGCGGATCAGAGTGGGCCAGCCCGTTGAAGAACACGGCGCCACACTGCATCCGACGAGCCATCTCGGCGGCTTTAGTGGTGTCTGCGGTCCACACCGCACCCGCCAAACCAAACGTCGGGTGATTGGCGACATGCCAAGCGGTCTCGTCGTCCGGCACCACGCAGACCGCGGCCACCGGACCAAACAGTTCGTCGTCCCAAGCCGGCTGACCCGGACTGATGTTTAGCAGTAGCGTGGGCGGAAAGTAGCAGTCTCCCTGTGGGACCGGCGCCTGCACGTCGACAATCGCCCCGGCTTTGACCGAATCCGCCACCTGTCGTCGGAGGTTGTTGGCCAGGTCCGGTCGCGCCAACGGCCCCATGGTCGTCTCTGGTGCCCGCGGATCGCCCACCACAATCTTCCCGATGGCACCGCGCAGGCCGTTGATGAACGCTTCGGCGACCGCCTCCACCACGATGAAGCGCTTAGAGGCGATACAGCTTTGCCCGGCGTTCAGCATCCGCGACAGGGTTCCCGCCGCCACCGCACCCGACACGTCGGCGTCGGAGAGCACCAGGAAGGCGTCGCATCCGCCCAACTCCAGCAGGGTGGGCTTCAGGTGACGACCCGCCGTCTCGGCCACCGAACGGCCCGCTCGGGTACTCCCCGTGAGCGTGACAGCAGCCACCCGACGATCGGCGATCAAAGAAGGTATTTCGTCGACGGGAAGCCGTAAATTGGCGAACACCCCAGGGGGTAGTCCGGCGTCAATCATCAGCCGCTCGATGTCATCGGCGCAGCCCTGCACATTGGGCGCGTGCTTCAGAAGTACGCCATTACCCGCAGCCAATGCCGGCGCCGCGCACCGAACCACCTGCCACAGCGGGAAGTTCCACGGCATGATCGCCAGCAGCAGTCCCATGGGATCGTACTGAACCCAGGCCTGGGTTCCAGAGGCCTCTACCGGTCGAGCGGAGAGCTGCTTTTCGGCGTTATCGGCATAGTACCTACAGACCCAGGCGCACTTTAGGACCTCTGCGCGTCCCTCGGCCTGCACCTTACCCATCTCCAAGGCCATTCGCTCGGCCAGCGCGTCGACGCGCTCGTCCAACAAGTCCGCGATCGTCCTCAGGACTACCGACCGATGGCCTACCAAGGTGGCGGCCCAAGCCCGCTGGGCGCACTGGGCTCGGGCGACAATCTGCTCGCGTTCTTTCGCGCCATGAAGGGGCCAGACAGCCCCCTCCTCTCCGGTGGCGGGGTTGGTGCTGCAGAAACTCATGAGACCTCACAGGGTGATCGCGGTGTCGCCCCCCCAAGTCCTACCAGAGATCAAAGGCCCGCCGCACCCATTCTAGAACGCCCGATGGGCGATCTGACGTGCATCGAGAGCGTCCCTGGTATGCTCACCCACCCAACGCAGACGAATCTGCGTCACATACAGCGGCGCTTCCGCCCAGGTTCTCAACACCTGACGTGTCCTTCACTGGCGATCGTCAGCCAGCTCAGGTAACGTAGAGCAATTCTCGGAGTCGCTCGTGCATTTTCTGCTGGCCATCCTCGCAAGTACCGCCCTCGGCGCACTGCCCGCAGGTGAGACGATCGATCCCGCTATCGCTATCGACGTTACGCCGGACGGCTTCAACGCAATCGAGTCAATGGTGCCGGCGTTTATCCCGTCGAATTTGCCCCTTGGCGATATCGGCGTCTACGGCAGCGAGTGCTGGCTCATTGGCGGGTACGACTACGGCGTAGAGATCTCCAATATGACCGTCAACATGAACCTCAATACCATCGACATGACGCCCCGAGATGGCGGCGTCATCGACATTCTGGCGGTCATCGACGTCGACATCAACGACGGCGCCAATCCGTTCGATCTACACACCGAATTGATCTGTATCGGCGACAACTGCGACGGCTACTTTGACACCTTCCCGGTCACCATCACCGCCGAATTGGTCATCCTCGATGACCTCGATCCCTACGGAAACCTGGTGCTCGACGCCTCCATCGTGAACCTCGTGGTCGACCTCGGCCTCCAAGACGACGACCTCGTGCTCAGCGGTTGCGCCATCGGCACCATCGACGACATCCTAAGCGTCTTTGGCACTTCTCTGCTCAGCTTAATTATGCCAACCATCGACTCCGCCATCGACGGCGCACTCCAGGGCGCCATCGACGACCTCAACGTCACCTTGGCCGAGACCCTGTCCGGTGTCGCGGGCTCGCTGTACATCGAAGATACCCTCGACATCACCGACGAAAGTGCTGTCGACATCCTCCTGGCGCCTACCGAGTTCCTGGTCGACCACAACGGAATGCGCATCTCAATGGGCGGCGTAATGGCAGCCACCAATCCCGCCGACTGCATCGCCGCTTTCGACCCTGGTACCTTCCGCGAGACCCCCTCCGATGTGCCGCTCTCCGGCGAGATCCCCGTGGCCGTGGGCGACGCCTATGACTTCAGCGCCGTCATCGCCGACGAGTTCCTCAACGAGGCGATGTTCGCCATCTGGCGCACCGGCATCCTGTGCATCGAGCTCGGCGGCGAAGGTCCGCCGATCATCGATCTTCCCATCCCGGTCGACAGCACCCTCCTTGGACTGCTCGCGCCGGGCGTCTACAACGACTTCTTCGAAGACACCTCGCCCATCCTCATCAAAACGCGCCCCGAGTACGCACCCGAAGTGCTCATGGCCCCCGACCAAATCTCTCTGGTGGTCGACGGCCTCGGCCTCGAGATCTACACGCCTATCGATGGCCGCGAAGCGAAACTGCTCGACGTGTCCCTCATCCTCGACATCGCCCTCGAGCCGACCTTCGACACCACCCTGGGAACCCTCGACCTCGGACTGGAACTGGGCGGCGCCCTCTCGGCTCAGGTGAACCAGAATGAGTTCGTGCCCGGAACAGACGCCGAAGTCGAAACCGGCCTCTCGGGACTCCTAGATGACCCCGTGATCTCTGGCATCATCGGAGACTCCCTCACCGAGCTCGCCTTCGGTATCCCCAACCTGGCGATGGACACCACCGGCGACGGCATCGCCAACGAGAAGTTCGGCGTCCAAGACCTGGCGCTCACCACCGGTGGCGTCGACGACGACTGGCTCGGCGCCTACGGCTGGATCGGTCCAGTAGAGTACGAGTACCTTGGATGTACCGACAGCGGCTGCTGCGGCGACTCCACCGGCTGTGAAGACTCAGGCTGCGACACCACCGAAGGCTGCGACACCACCGGCTGCACCGACACCTCAAGCTGTGACAGCGTCACCTACGCCGACAGCTGTACCAGCGGATGCAACCTCACCGGAGCCGCCAGTGGCCGCGTACTGGCTATCGCCTTCGCAGCGCTGGTCATCCTGCGCCGTCGTCGCGAAGACTAGCGCCTCCGATCCCCATCGAGTGGGGTCAAGGAACGCAAGCCACGCATTCGAGGTGAGTCACCCTAGGTGAAGTCTGTCCGCCGGTATCGAAGCCACGGGCCTGCACGTCGCCCTCGAACTCAAGCGCAGCGACTCGGCGTTCGTAGTCATCGAGCGGTCCATGGCCAAGATCGAAGTTCTCGAAGAAGAGATCGGCGAATTTCTATACGTCATCAGCGACGCCACACAGGACCATGTACTCGAAAATTCACAGACCAACCGCGCTCATGGACTGGTCACCGCCCTCACCGAAGACCGCGACAACTTCTTCGTCACGCTCAACGCCCGAGCCCTCCGCCAAGACCTTCGCATCATTAGCAAAGCAGTTCAGGACGAGTCCAAGACCAAGCTTCTCCGCGCCGGCGCCAACGTCACGGTGAGTCCAAGCGCAATCGGCGGGGTGCACATGGCCAGCGAGATGCTTCGGCCCTCAGTCATTCATTTCCTCGATCAGATGCTCCGCGACCAAGAGGGCAATCGGCGCATCGAAGAGATTGCAGTTCCGCAAAATAGTTCCTTGATCGGCCAGACTTTGCAGGAAGTGCACCTGCGCCAGATCGCCGACTCACTTGTGGTCGCAATTCGAGAGATTGACGGTTCACACCTGTACAACCCGTCAGAGGATGTACGCCTAGACGCCGGACATGTGCTCATCGTGAGGGCGCGCAACGACGAGATCAGCGCGCTGCGCAAGTACGTCGCTCAGTAGAACGTAGCGGCTGAGGTAGATTCCGAGCCCACACCCGCGATGACGGTTTCTCGTCACCAGTGTGCGCTGGAGGTTCCTATTCGACGCTTACTCCCCCTGTTGGCCTTGGTGGTGATGTCCTGCGACGGAGGCAGTCGCGGTGCCGAGGCACAAGCAATGGTCGAAAAGGCCTTTGCCGACCAGAATCACAGCGGCGCTGTGGGCACCCAAGCCCTTGGAAAGGGCATCTGGTACCGAGCCGATGCCATCAAAGGAACCTGTCTCACCAGCAAGCACTGGGGCCACATCGACGACCCGCGCACCAGCTCAGCCGCCGACAAGGCCAGCGTACGACGCATCAGCCCCTCCTACAGCGCCCAGCGGTTCTGGACCGCCTCCACCGAAGAGGGCTACTGCATCTACCTGGGCGACGACCTCTCGATGAAGGTCACCGAGGTCAACAAGATGGGCGACGCCTACGTGGCCGAGGTCACCTACAGCGTGGCTCGCCCCGATGGCTGGTGGGACTGTGTCGAAGACGACGTAAAGAACACCTTCGTCCGCGTAGTCGAGACCGACGATGGCGCTCTGAGCATCGAGAGCGAAGTGGGTATCTTTGGAGGGGCCTGTCCCAACCCCCTGCCTTTGGGCAACATCGATCGAAAGGGCGATACCCGTCCCAAGGCCAAGCCTAAGAAGGCGCCTACGGGCGACGACGCCATCGCCGCCGCCAAGGCCTTCGACGACGCCTTGTTTGCCGGCGACCTTACCGCCGCCCTCGACGCCCTTAGCTGCTACAACCTGTACGAGAAGACCAAATACGGCACCTGCGCGCCCTCCGAGCTGCTCAACTTAGGGCCCATTCCCCGCGGAAACCCTCGAATGCAAGACGGACCGCCCTGGACCATGAACGCGTTTAAGTCCCTCGAAGACATCGGCCGCCCGGTCGCTGACGCCAAAGATCCCACCCTCTTCCACGCCCAAGTGAAAGCGGCCAAGGGTAAATACAAGGCCCGCAACATCAGCATCCAGTGGGTCGACAACACCTGGAAGCTGGTTGGCGTCATCGGAAAGCAAGCCGAGGGCCTCACCACCGTCGTGGCTGTGTACGACCTCGACCGGAAAGCGAAGCGAGAGATCTTCGAAAAGCGCATGGCCGGCGAAGAGATCAATGAGGACGGAACGCCGTCCGATGGCATGGTTCGGATGGGCTACCAAACCGCAGAGGAAGCCAAGCAATGAAGACCTGGATTCGCCTGATGGTTCTGACGACGCTGACCGCGCTGGCGTGTAGCGGAGCCGGCGCGCCGGGTACGAGTCCCGAGCCGGCCCCAGCGCCCAAGCCCAAGCCCAAGCCCAAGCCTAAGCCTAAGCCTGCCGGCAACTCCGGAGATTGCTCCAAGTTCTTTGGCGTTTCCCTGCCCCAGGAAGGCGGTGTGATCACCCAGTGCGGCAAGGCAAAGGTCACCCTATTCCAAGACGACGCCAAGTCCGCCAAGTGGACCTATGCGGACGCGTATGTAGCAAAAGGTTGGGGCCGCGGCGATCCCGAAGACGGCAGCCCTATCGTCTTTAAAGACGCCAAGCAGTTGGTGTTCACATCAAGCGGCGACAACGTGATCATCACCAAGCGCTAATCCCCTTACCGAAGACGGTAGTTCGGGGCCTCTTGGGTGACGATGACGTCGTGCACATGGCTCTCTGCCAGTCCGGCGTTGGTGATGCGGACAAAGCGGGAGTGGGTCTGCATGCTCAAGATGTCTTTACAGCCCGTGTAGCCCATGCTCGCCCGTAGTCCGCCTACCATCTGGAAGACCACGTCGCCGATGGGGCCCTTATACGGAACCCGACCCACGATGCCTTCCGGAACAAGCTTGTTCGCTGCCCCCTCTTCCTCGTTCTGGAAATAGCGGTCGGAGGAGCCGGCCTTCATGGCCTCAATACTGCCCATGCCTCGGTAGGACTTGTAGCGACGGCCTTGGAACAGCACCACATCACCGGGTGCCTCGGAGGTTC
>JAACDH010000127.1 GCA_009936995.1 Rhodobacterales bacterium | reverse complement strand
CGCTTTGCGTGGTCTGTCGAGCCCGACAACGCGGCCCTGGCCCAGCGGATCCGCGACGACTGGCACACCCGTTCGACCGGTGGCTGCACGGTGCCCAGCACGATGGACACAGAGCGGGCCACCAACCCATTCCTCCGTCCCGGCTCCCCCAGCCTGATGACGGCGGTGGCCAAGGCCATGGACGCTGCCGATTTGTCCTCTCATCGCAATGTATTTGCGGCCACTCGCGCGTTGAAGAACACCGGCGCCTACAAGTCTGTCCCCGATTCCAATCTGCCCCTGGAGGCCTCATGAAGCCCGACACCTATACGCGTTTTCTGCTGACTGTCATCGCTGGTGCGCTGGTCGTTCTTGCCTTCCGACCGGCTATCCCCGACGCCCATGCCGCCGAGACCCTTCGCTGCACGGTCGAAGGACCCATGCAGATCAAGGGCATCGACGGCACCCTGCGTGTGCAGGTGGAGCCGAAGTATGGTGCGCCGGGTTCGAGCTCGAGCAATCGGCTGTATATCCAGACCGACTGATCGAATTCGCCCCTAGGACCGACGGCGACGGAGCAGTCCGACTGCGAAGAGCGGGAGGAGAAATCCGCTCGCAGGCGCGCTTCCGGTCGCCGAGCAGCCGCCGCAGCCAAGCAGCCCCAGGACCCTGTCGTTGTGTTCGTCGGCCTGTGTAAACAGGTTGTCGGTGTAGTCAAAGAGCACGTTGGGGTTGCCAGATCCGCTGGTCTCTTCGATGACTTGGGCGTTGACTTCGCCGAAATCAGCGAGGAACTCAAACTCCGTCATCCCCTCCTCTGCAAGCCAGAGCTCCGACGGTAGCAGAATGACGCGTCCGTCTTCGAGCTCTAGACGGCGAATGGCCTTGTTCCTTCGCTTCTTGCCGTTGCAGTCGTAGATGAAGTCCGCGTTGTGCTGGTTAGAGACCTGGCCCATATCGGGGTTCTGGACGAACACGGGGTCGACCGTCATCTCGGCCGCCGACAGCGAAGACGTCAGTCGACTGACGATCGGGTGAGCCGAGAACATCTCCTCGGCGGCCCTCATGGGGGCGACGATGGTCTCGTCGAGGATGTCGGCGCAGGTGTCGGCGTCAAAGCTGGAGGGGTCCCAGTTGTCGTAGCAGTCGGGGCAGTTGAGGAAGGCTGTGGCCTCGACCCCAGCTGGCGCGTCTACGCAGCTCATCAACGCATTCGCCAGCGCTCCGGAGGCGGGTAAGCCCATCCCCTGAACTTCGTTGATGAAGTCCCCGAACCGGGAGATCGAGCGAAGGCCATCCAGCTCGTATTGCCCTTCGGTCAACAGGCTTCCTTGGAGAAGGTCTGTGCTACCTGCGTAGTCTGTCGCGAACGCGTGTCCACCCGCTTCGTTCGCCGCTTTGGTGATCACATCGTTGTAGTTGCTGCCCGCGCTCCACCAGTCGATGGCCGCCTCGTTGATTTGGACGTGCAGATACGACTCGGGAACCGTGCGATTCTCGGCGAACACGTAAGCTTCCAAGCGCATATCAGGTGTGGCCGCGACGCTGGTGAGTTGGATGGGGATAGACGGCTGGGTTCCCTCGTACGAAAAAGCGATGGGCTCGATGTCGCCGCTGTCCGAGTTCTTGGAGAGCTTCAGGGCCAGAAAGTACGAGTCCGCTGCGACGTAGGGGGCCAGCAGCGGATCGAGGCTGATGGGGATGTCGTAGCCATTGTCGCCCAGCCAAGCGATCAGCTCGGCGCTGGACTGGGCCTGGAGCACGACCATATCGTAGGGGCCGACTTGGCCCTCCTGAACAACGGAGACACCGTCGGACTCGTTCGCGACATCGGAGGATGAAACGACGCCGCTGTCCATTGAGTATTCACTTCTTCCCCACTTATTCTCGTAGGTGCACTTGCCCTCTTCTTTGATTTTCAGCTGAAACGACGGGGCCAGCTGCTGGGCGAGCTGGTCAAACATCGCAGTGCTCGACAGAAAGACCTCGGGATTATTTGGAACCGGAACGACCCAAGCGAAGTCGTCTGACGGACCTTGGTAAAAGATCTGGACGTGGGACTCGACCCGTCCCGCTGCTTCGTCGATGGCAAACACAATTCGCTCTGCGTTCTGGTCTACGGGTTCGTCCTGGTCGCAGAAGAAGCCGCCACAGGCGTTTGCGACGGGGCTGATAGCGAGGCCGAGGGCCATCGTAAGTAGGGTGCGCGACATGGGACTCTCCATTGGTAATACCTAGGAGCTAGCAACATGCGTGCCAGGTGCGAAGCGTCCCTGTTTATGGGGATCGTTTGCGTCACGTGCAAAGTGATGACTCCGAGATCAGGACCCAAATGTCGCTATTGGCAGTTGCGTCGAGCGGGGTCGTACAGATCGGTGCTGTACACGCCAAAGGTGCCGTCCGGCCAGTTCACCTGGCCCACGTCCCACACCTCGTTGCGCTGGACAATCTTGGAGCCCGTCCACACCTCGATGCCGTACGCATACACGGTGACTGTGGCCGTGGTTGCCGGTCCGCCGATGGGATCGAAGTAGTGCACCGAGACTGGGTAGCTGCCGTCGGCTGGGTGCAGGATGTTGGTGTTCTCGGGGCCATCGCTGCGATCGTCGAGGTCGAGGCGGGGATCGTCATCGGATCCACTGGCGCCCCACTGCGGGTTCTTGTTGCAGAAGTTGCAGTCGTCGGGCGTGTCGAACAGGCTGGCGCCCGTGCTCTGCATCAGGTGCAGGTCTAGATCGACGCTGGTGGTGTCCCAGGTGAGCTCGATGTGCAGATCGTCGGCGGGGATGGCGTTGATGGCGCAGCGCTCGGGTGCAGAGATGACGCCGGCCTGATTGGTGACCTGGAGCTGGACTTCGTAGTCGCCCGCGATGTCGGTATACAAGGAAGTATTATCGGTGATCAGGCTGGACAGTCCGCCCTCGGAGCCATCGGGCTTGGAGATCGTGGTCCACAAGAAGCCGAGGGGCTCGAGGCCGCCGGGGTCGAACGAGGCCGAGCCGTCAAGAAGGATAGTGTCGGGCGGCGCCGAGGTGCCGGGGCAGTCGATGATGGCCTCGGGATAATCGAAGTCGCCCCCGCCGTTCCCGAGCAGCACAACCTCTACCAGAGGCTCGTCGGCGTCGTCAGAGGGGATAGACAGGGCCCCGTTGTCGCCCTGATCCAGAGCGGGCTCGTAGTAGATGATCAGCGGCTGAGTATTTCCGCCGTCTACGGAGTGATTGCTGGGGTCTGACGCGAGGTCGAGACGGAAGGCACCCGAGCCCGTTTGGTCTATGGCGCCCAGCTGGAGAGGCGCGTTTCCGCAGTTCTCGATGTACAGAATACCCACAGCCGAGCTGCCGCCAGCGACGGTGCCGAAGTCGAGGACCGGAGGGTCGACACAGATGTCGGGGGCCGGTGCGTACACACCCACACCGGTAATGGGGATCTCGATGAGCTGGTTGTCTTGGTCATTGCTGTCGATGACCAGCGTGGCGTCGTACGGCAGGTACGCGTCCGGGTGGAACACGACGTTGGTGGTGACCGCGTCGTCGGCGTCGATGAAAACGGTCTCTAGATCGAGGCTGTAGGCACCGTCTCCGCCTTCGATGCGCGCGGTGACCTCGAGTACGGCCCGACCTGCGTTGGACAGGAACAGCGGGATGGCCACTTCATCTGTGGTGGAAACGTCGCCGAACTCAAAGATCATCGGCGCCACTGCGATCTCGGGTGTGAGGCTTGAGATCTGCACTTCTTGAGGGCCACAAGCGAGCAGCAGGGTGAGTAGCAGGGGCCTCATAGTGTCTCCAGGGGTTCCATCATCCCCAACGTATACCGAGGGTGGTACCGTCGGCCACAGTGGCGACGAACCCAGTTCGCGGCTAACCTCGTTGTTAGAGGGTATCGGCGTGCGTGCAACCGTCAAATATTGGGTGTGTGTGGGGGCTCTGGCGGCCCTCGGAGGCTGCTCCTGTCAGCCCGGACTGCCGCCCGATCCTAATGATGATACCTCCAAAGAGGACACATCGGTCACCACGACCGAAGACACCGCGCCGGCGCCGCCCTGCGATGCGCCCGAGGTCGAGCCCAACGGCAGCGCCGACGAAGCATCTTCGCTGCCCCTCGAACAGATCGGCTGCGGGGTGTTCGAAGCCCCCGGAGACTTCGATGTTTTTGTGACCGAAGTCGCAGAAGAGGGATGGTTGTCGTTCAGCACCGTGGCCACCAAGCTCGGCTCCTTTGCCGATATGCAGATTGTGGTCTCACCCTCCAACGGGGCGGCCGTCGATCGACGAGACGACCCCAACGTAAAAGACGCCTCGTTGCTGTTTCCGGCGCCAGCAGGCACGTACATTATCCAGCTCATCGAGCAGTCTTTTCAGGGCGGCGACAACTACCACTACGAGGTGGTGGTCAGCCGGGCCAAGGCGCCAGTTGACTGGTCGGCCTCTGAAATCGAGCCGAACAACGACCTCGCGAGTGCTTATTCGGTCGGCGACGGCGACGCCCTCTTTGGTGGTATGTCGAGTAACACCGACAGCGATTGGTACCGCATTGACGTTCCCGCGGGCAAGCACACGCTCACCGCCACGGTCGACGCGTTCAACTTCGGCTCGGGCGGCAACTTCTCGCTCTTCCTGTTCGACGACGCTCTGGGCTCATTGCCCGAAGGCTGCGAAAGTGCGGGCGTGCCACCCGTGAACTGCCTGTTCACTGGCCCGCTCGAAGGCTTTGGCTACGACCCAGGCCTCACCTACGAGTCGTTGGGCGACGAAGTGCTCTATGTGAAAATCAGCGACGAGGAATTCAAGTTTGGCGATCCGGTTTGGTACGTCATCCGCTTCTCGTTGGAGGGAACTCCTTGAAATACGCGCTACCCCTACTGCTGCTACTGTCTGCGTGTGGCAAAGACGCCGCGCCCGCCGACCGCCTCATCGACACCGGCTGGTTCACCGATACCGGCCTCTTCGACGCGGCATCCTGCAAAGATCGGGTCACCGGCACGCTGCCCGATACTGGCACATCCGACTGGTACTACCGTGATAATGTCGAGGTTTACGTGGGCCGAGAGGGCGCCGAGTCCTACGCCATTCGCCTACTCGATACAGCGGGTGTCCCGGTCCCCATGACGCCTGTGTGGTCCGAAGAGGGACTGAGGGCCGTGCTCGAGCTCGACGGGCCGCTAAAGCCCAACACCGACTACGAGCTCCACACCACCGATTGCGCCGAGACGTCTATCTCCAGCTTTCGAACCTCCAGCTTTGGCGAGCCGCTGAACATCAGCGAAGCCGATCTAATTGGAAAAACCTGGCACCTCGACCTGCTGGGCGCCAACTGGATCGAGCCGGGTGGCGTCACTTCGCTGTTGCAGCTGTACTTCACCACACCCACGCTGTTTGGGGTGCGATACGCCAACGGCGACATCATCGACTTCATTGGTGCTCCGGGCGACGTCGACCTTTTGGGCCAAATTATTCAGGCGGCAGGCCCCATCTGGGACTTTCCCACCACCGACTTCTCCAACAGCCCGTACTTCGATGCCTCCACGGACCTGCTGGTGTTTGGGTACAACGGCGTCGAGGTGCCGGTCAATAACTTCCGACTCACCGCGACCATCAGCGCCGACGGACGGAGATTGGGTGGTGGGTCGCTGTCTGGCTTGGCCGATACCCGTGACTTGGGAGTGCTTTTGGGCGGCGGATTCGCTGACGATCCGAACGCCATCTGCGATATCGCGGGTGGTATGGGCGTTGATTGCTCGGATTGTCCCGATGGCGAGCCGTATTGCCTGTTCATGCATGCGACCGACATCGAGGCCACGGTGATCGACGGTCTCACGCTGTTGCCGTCGAACTAGTGTGCAGGCTATTCGGTGATCACGTAGGTGGACTGCGTGTTCACTTGGAAGTCACCTGACGTCGACGCCATGGCTTCGTCGATTCCGATGGCGTAGGCCATGGCGGGGCTGCCGATTTCGTTGGGAACGGTCCAGGTCTGGCCGGTTCGGCTGACCACGGTCATATTCCACGCACCCACCGGGATTTCGTCGACGGCCACTTCGCGCTGACTGACGGGGCAGGTGGCGAACGTTGGGTAGACATCCTGGTCGCGGAAACAGCGGACGTCGATGATGTCGAAGGGCCCGGTGGCGTCGTCGTAGTCGACGGCGTTTTCGTGGTAACGGCGGACGACGGGTGACCAGGAGACGCTCATCTCGTGGGCTGAGAAGGCGTCGAAGGGGGCGCCGGCGGGAGCCGAGGCAGCGGCCCCGCCAAAGTTCAGAAAGAAAGCCATGGGGTAGCTCTCGCCCACGATGCGTTCGTCGTTCATCTTGCCGCTACCGATGGGCCATTCGTACTCCTCGCGTTCTTCCCAACGGAACACTTCATCGCCGTTTTGGTCGGACTCGGGGAGACCTTGATACTCGATGTAAATCCGAGGCCAGACGTCCTTTAAGCCGTTTTCGGCCTGTAGTACGGCGGGGTATGGGTCGTGAACCCCGTCGCCATCGGCGTCGATGAACTGAACCCGAAACGCGGTGTCGCAGGGGTCGGCGGCGATAGGGTCGCACTTGCAGTTGCTGGCCGTCACGCAAGTCGCTGGGTCTACACCGGCTTCGGGGGCGCAGGGGCCGTTGAGGTCGAGGGGATAGTTGTCGCCGTAGCTGGTGTGCACTGCGGTGGAGCGAATGCGGTAATTTTGCGCCATACCAGCGGGGTCGGCGCCGGATGCGCGGCCCTGCGCCCGGCTAAGTGTAATCGGGTGGTCATTCGAGAGCTGTAGGAAGGCGGGCCGCTGGGTCTCGATGGGGGTGTCGAGGGTGACGGTGATATTGTCGGCCACCTCTCCACCCGAAACGTAGATGGTCCCTCGTGTTCCCCCTTCGAGGGTCTCGTAGTGAGCGCCGGTCCAGTCGCCGCATGTGGCGCCAACGGTGCCCGTCGCGAAGGGGTTAAAGTTGTCGTCCATGTCCATCAGCGCGGTGATCACGTAGCCGGCGCCAGGGTTGTTCTCGGAGTCGTTCTCTGGGTCGGAGTCGTCGAGGTAGGGGATGGCGTAGGCTGCCGTTTGCTGACCCGATGCGTTGGCGCTGAAGCTGCTTGCTGAGACGGTGCTAAACGTCAGCGGACGACCGGTCCCGAACGGCGGCCCCTGATTGTCGGCGGCGAACACGAACAGCGTGACGTCGCTCGGCGCGTCGATTCCCTGGGCCACGAGGGTGCCCGAGATAACGTTCTTCGCCTCCTTGTCGGAGTTCCAGTTCATCGGTGGGTCGTAGTCACAGCCCTGGAGTGCCAGCGCCGCGGTCATCAGAAATGAGATGCGTAGTGTCATGGGCTGTTCCTAAAACTTGTATGTGGCGGTGCCGAAGTAGCGGCCGCGAATGGGCTGGCCTTCGGGGTGTTCGATGAACCCGGCTTGAGACTCGTTACTTATCTGAGTCATATTCCAGAGCGTACCTGCCAATTCTAGTCGTTCATCGGCGAAGGGACGGCCGGCGACCCGAATGGTCATCAGGGTGCGCGGTGCGAGTTCGGTGGCGACGAACTCGATGCCGCCGTCGTCATCGAATCCGCGGAGGTTCCAGGTTTGCTTGCTGACGAAGTGCAGGTCGTAGGTGAAGTCCATTCGGAACGGCGCCCGATACATGGTGCCGACGTTCAGTTTGAGCGGTGAAACTGAGCGGTCGTACAGGGTGTCGGCGTTGGCGGCGCGACTTGGGTCGTCCACCACCACCTGTTGCAGGTCGACATTGCCGTAGACATCGAGTCCGTCGACGGGGTACACCTCAAGCTCGGCCTCGACGCCGGTCCCGGTGTATTTCTGGTCGAAGTTGGTCCAGCCGGTTTCTCCGAAGTTGAAGCCGTTTGCTTCGGTGTCGAAGGGCGATATCTCGCGATCGACCTCGGACAGTCCGATCAAGTCGTGCACCTTGTTCATGTACAGCACTACGTCGGCCGTGTGAAAGAAGGTGCTCTGGTCGTGCAGGCCGACCTCGTACGTGGCGATTCGTTCCGGACGCAGGTTTTTAGCGTCGCCCACATCGTGGATGAACACGCCATCTGCGTTGGGATTGGGCAGGTTGAAGTTCATGTACGATTCGAGGGAGTTGGGTGCGCGGAATGCGGTGCCCATGGTCGCGCGGACGCTGGTCTTGTCGAACACGCGGTAAATCATCGACGCACGAGGCGAGAGGGTCTCTTGCAGCTTTAGGCGGGGATGAGCATCGACCCGCATAGATACGACGGCGCCGAAGTGGCCCACCGAGAGCTGCTCATTGATGAACACACTGTAGTGGTTCTCGGTGATAATCTGGTCGTCGAGGTACTTGCCGAACTCAACGCGCTTGAAGCGATAGCCCGCGCCCAAGTTGAGCGTGTGGTCGATGCCGCCGGTGGTGAACGACATCGGACCTTCAAGTTCGATGTCGACTGCGTCGTTGTCGACGGGGTTGTTAAGGCTCTGGTTCTGCCCGACCATCTCGGTCCACGGTCCCAGGGAGCCCTGTTGGGCGTTCCAGAACGTACGCAGATGTAAGTTCCCCGAAGAGATATCGCCTCGAACGTAGTTTGTGCTCCAGTTAATTCCGTAATAGGGCAGGGCGCCCAGGTTGTTGAACTCGAACGTTCCGGTCGTCGCACCCGCTGACACGGAAGCGAGGCCTTGGCGTCCGAAGTATTTGTCCACTCTGCCGTTGGCTCGGATGATTTGCAGTCCCAACTCTTGGTTTTCGAGCATTGGAATCTGACTCTCGAGATCGCTCTCTTCCGACAAGTCGAAGTTGCGCGCCCACCGACCGTGTTGTTGGTAGCCGGCGGTGAGACGGTAGGCGGTATCGCCCTTGCCGCCATTGGTCATCACGGTGCCGCGGCCCAGAGACGGGTGGCCGAAGTCTCCGGAGATGAGCTGGCCAGGCTGGTCGCCGGGGGTGCGGGTGATGATGTTGACCACACCGGTCATGGCGTTGGCGCCGTACAGGGCCGAACCGGGACCGCGGATGATCTCGACCTTCTCGATCTCTTCCATGGAGATGGGGAAGATAGAGGGGAAGCTGGCGCCGATGAAGTCCGAGTAGGTGCTACGGCCGTCGATGAGCACCAACACCTTGTTGGCGACCTTGCGGTTAAAGCCACGAATAGACACGTCGGAGTGACCTGCGGAGCTGACCATTACGTCTACGCCAGCGACGCGTCGAAGCAAGTCGGGCACAGTCTGCGCGCCGGACATTCGGATGTCTTCGCTGGTGAGCACCGTGAGCGTTGATGGAGAATCGAGGGGATCCTGGCCAACCCGCGACGCGGTTACAACAATCTTGTCGTAGGCGCCGTTGAGCAGAGGCCCCGCCTTGACCTCGGGGTCGGGGACCTCGCCGCCCGTGGTGGTCACACTGCCGCCGCGCGCTTCGATCATGCGGGTGATGGCTTCGATCTCGGAGGCGAGCTCTTCAAGCCGAACCACCTCGGTCTGGTTGGCACCCCCGATTTCCATGGCGCCCAAGTTGTCGGAGACCGAGCTGCCCTCTGTGGCGGTGGGAGCCCTGGGCCCGACCTCAGGGGCACTGTTGCGGGCTTCCATCGCTGCGATGATGGGATCGACGGCCGAGGCCTTCGCGGGGGCTGCGTCGGAATACAGCCGGTAGTAGATGAGAGAGTTGGTGAAGTCGTCCATATTTTGGTACGTCTGCGCGATGTTGTACAGCGTCGCTGAGTGAGGATAAGCCTCTTGTGCAGCAAGAAATCGCTGCAGGGCAATGTCGAAGTCGCGCTCGTGAGCCGCCTCAAGACCCGCGGCGAAGTGGCGTCGTGCGTCGTCTTTGGGGTCTGCATAGGCCGCTGTCGGAAGCAGCATCGCGAGAGCGAGCAGCTTTAGGGGCCAATTATGAGTCATGATCATTCCGACACTGTACGCACGGAGTCTGCAATGGCTTCTTCACATTCGGAAGGAGTCAAAGTGGGCACGACCGAAAGTCGGCGATGTACTTCAATTCTTATTTGCCACCACCCGACGGGGCTCTGGGGCCTAATCTGGCGTGTTTGCACACGATGGGTTGAGCAATCTAAGGCGGTGGTTTTCAGGACCCCTCGATCCAACAAAAAATCCCGACGATGAAGTCCAGTGAATGAGCGCGACAATGGGACAACCTAGTCGAACAGATCGTCGGGCATTCCCATGTAGCCTTCGGGGGTTGGCACTTCTTCTTCTTCTTCTTCTTCTTCTTCTTCCTCTGCGGGCACAGGGGCGGGCTCGGCGACGAGCTGTGGTGCCGGTTTGGGCGCGGCCACTTGCACGGGACGCGGACGCGGACGTGGCTGCACGGCGGGTTTGGGAGCAACCTCGGCTACTTCTTCTTCCGGGTCGCCGTCGGCCTTCTCAGGCGTTTCCTGTTTGTCGTCGGGCGTGGCGATGGCCTCTTCATCTTCGCCGTAGGCTTGGACGGGGACCTCGATGACCACTGGGTCGGGCTGGAGCATCGAACCGATAAACATACTTCCGGCGACCACCACCGCCCACCCCAACGCCGCGAGTCCGAACCTGAGCACACTGCCGCGACCGCCCCGATCATCTGGTTCGACCCGACCTTGAATTGTGCTTTGCGACTGGCTGAAAGAGCGGAACGGGTCGGGCGGCATACTCATGCACGCGGCCATGTCGTCCATCAATTCTTGGATGGATAGGTACCGGTCGGCGGGCAGCTTGGCCAGCGCCTTGCGAACGAGTTCCTCAAGCCCTTCGGGGATCACCACCGCGGGGGCCACGTTGAAGAACGTGGGGACCGGTTGGTTGAGGTGCGCGATCATCGTCGCGGCGCTGTTGGGTCCGTGGAACGGGTACTGGCCGGTGAGCGTGCGGAACAACAGCACACCGATGGCGTAGATGTCAGCCCGGTGGTCCACCTGTTGGCCCTTGACTTGTTCGGGCGCCATGCAGTGCGGCGAGCCTAGAATGAGACCGGCTCGGGTGATGGACTGGTCGGCCTCTGTGAGCTTAACCAAGCCGAAGTCGACGATCTTCAGTTGCTCGCTGCCGTCATCGTTATGCTTGATCAGCAGGTTGGACGGCTTGAGGTCGCGATGGACCACGCCACGCTTATGGGAGTATCGCAGGCCGCTGCAGACCTGCATGATGAGTTGTAGGGCCCGCTCGCAGGGAAGGGGACCATCGCGGAGAACGTCTGAAAGGCGAGGCCCGTCTATGAACTCCATGGCGAGGAAGAATCGACCGTCATCTAGATCGCCGTAATCGTGGAGGATCACGATGTTGGGATGATCTAGAGACGCTAGGGTTTCCGCTTCTAGACGAAAACGCTCTTCAAAGGCACCAGACTCGTCTGCATCTGGAGGCGGAGAGAGAATCTTCAGCGCCACAGGGCGATTTAGTTTGACGTGCTGTGCTAGGTACACGGCCGCCATACCACCACGAGCCACCAGCTTGTCAACCTGATATCGGTCGGCAATCATGGTGCCGCTTTTAGGGTCGCTGTTGCGCTTATGGTTGGACGTTGTCGCGTTTTCACTCACAGGCACTCCGCTGACCTACGGGCGCTACTATACGACGTAATCCGTTGTGGAGAACAATCATGCAGGGAAAATGGTTCGCCCAGGTTGCTCCAGGCTTGGAGCCGATGCTGGTGCAAGATCTAGAGGCGCTGGGCATATCGGCGCAGATGGAAAAAGGCGGGGCGGTATTCCAGGGCGACCTCGAGCAGATGTACCGGGTGCTTCTGCGCTCGCGGGTCGCCGGGCGACTGCGTCGACGTATTGGAACATTCAAGGCGAAGAACCCAGATGAATTGGCAAAGGGTATTCGTCGATTGAGCTGGAAACCGTGGGTGTCTCCGCGCCAACCGGTCGAAGTTCACCTGTCGTCCTCTCAAAGTCACCTGAAGCACAAGGGAAGTGTCGCGAAGAAGACCGAGCTGGCCATTCAAGATGCCCTGCGCGGTCCTCGAAAGCCGGGTCGCCGTCCGTCGCGTTCGTCGGTGCGAGTGGACCTACGCGTGGTGCGAGATGAGGTAACGGTATCCATCGACGCCACGGGGGAGCTGCTTCATCGGCGCGGTTGGCGGCTTAGTTCTGCGATGGCGCCCATCCGCGAAAACCGTGCGGCGGCGATCCTCATGCTGGCGGGCTGGGCGCCCGGCGAGACCTTGGTCGATCCAATGTGTGGGTCGGGCACGTTTCCCATCGAAGCGGCCCTGTGGTCGCTCGGCAAGGCGCCCGGTGGGCAGCGAGCCTTCGCGTTCGAACATTGGGACAGCCATAAGGAATCGGCCTGGAAGGCGGCCAAGAAGAAGATTGTCCGGGCCACCCCTGGACGTCGCACTGTGTTCCTGGGCAGCGATCGCAACGCCGGTGCCGTAAACGCCGCCAGAGAGAACGCCAAACGAGCCGGTGTTCAGTCCGAGATCGCGTTTCGGTGCGAGCCCTTTGCCGACCTCCGTCCTCCTGATGGCAAACCCGGGCTGGTCGTGTTCAATCCTCCTTGGGGAGGTCGCGTCTCGTCCGGAAATGTGACCGGAGTGTGGCGCGGACTCGGTGGGGTGCTGCGCAGCCGCTGGAAGGGCTGGCGCATCGCGCTCGTGGGGCCGGTCGGTGGCCTCCACAACGCTACGGGCCTGTCTCTAAACACGCTGGCGAGCTTCGAGAGCGGTGGCGTGCGCGTGAGCGTGTGGGGAGGCTTCGTCTAGCCCCGTGACGAGACCAGGCATCGGAACTTATGAGTGAGCATTTTTGGTGACTTGACGGTAGACTGGTGGCAGGATGAGCATCCTGGATACTTAAGGATATGTCGTGAACCCCTGGCACTCGTACCAGCTGAAGAAACCGCTAAATCCAGAGGCCACCGTTGTGGGCTGGTATGGCGGTCATCCGCGAGGAATCCGGGCACACCAGTGGCCTCGATGCCGGGTGTGTAATGCACCCATGTGCCACATGGCGCAAATCGACGCTGGAGAATGGATCGATCTTCAGGATTGGGCGCGGATGAGCCTCTTTATTTGCCACGCGACCGGTGGTCGATGCGAAGACTGGGACCCTTGGAAGGGCGCAAACCGCGTGCTGCTACAACGCGTTCGCGACGACAGTCTGTACGACGGTCCACCGACGGTGCGTGTTTATCGTCGGTTTCCGTTGACTACGGCACCTGCACTCGACGAGCGCCAAGTGATGCTCGGCGTCAAAGAGGACGGCATTCCATTGGCAGAGGCCCTCGGTGAGCTCAGGCACGACAAGCTGGGCGGTGGCGCGGTTTGGCTGCATGGCGATGACACCCCACAGAGCGTCAAGGGCTCCGGCCCAATGCGACTGATGATGCAGCTTACTACCGACCTGGTCGCCTTCGACATCACAGCGGGCGGCATGGCCTACGTCTTTATCGATTCGAACGACGACTCCGACGATGCGGCGTTCTTGTTGTGGCAGGGGGCCTGATGCGTCCAGTTCTCATCGGTGTCGCGCTCTCGGTAGCGTCCTCAGCTTCCGCGCAAGAACGATACGCCTCCGAGCCGCAGCGTGTCGAGTACTTCGATGTGTACGACGTGTTCTCGGTCCTGGCCTTCGACACGGGCTTTCAGCCTTCCTTCAACGATCCGGTGTCGGTGCGGTTTCACATCACGCCGAGCGGTGGCGTGGTCACCGAGATGGAAGCCACGAGTGAGTTGGAATGGGCAGGAACCCTCGAACATAAGCTGACGGGTGTGCCAGGAACCGGCGTCTTCGAGATCGACGCCACGCTCGAGATCGAAGCCGAGGTCCACCTCGACCTCATCATCTACGAGGACTACATTCCCGTCTGGGTCGAGACCGTCAACATGTACGACGGCATGGCGTTCGACCCCATGCTGCTCGCGGGCGGTGGCTCGCCCGTTACTGTCGGAGTTTCCGGGGCCGGTATTGTCGACCCGCTCGAGTTCGCCTTGACCGTGATCACCGGAATCAACCTCGTGTTCGCGGCCGAGGTGTACCCCGAACTTTCGTCTACGCTTTCGGGCAATCGCATCGAGACCCTCGGTGACGACGGTCTAGTGGTTCAAACGCTTGAAGATACCTGGATGAACCTCCCGCTCGCCACGGTGCCATCGCCCGAGCTCGCGCTGAGCAGCACCTACGTGGCCAACTTCGATTCCGAGCTGTCGCTGGTTATCGAGCCCACCATCAGCGTAGATACCTGGATAGGTGACTTTCAGCTGATATCGTTCCCCATTCCGGTCGCCCTGTTGGACAGTATGGGCGAACGAGCCTTTGAGGCGGTCGACCTCTTCCATCCGCTCCCCTTGGTTGGGCCACTTCCCGGCGAGACCGACATGGGCGAGGTCCCCACCGACACATTGGCCAACGCCCCAATCGAGCTCACGAACGTGGGCGCCATGCCCCTCGAAGGCCTCGCCACCATTGTGGGCAGCGACGACTTTACGGTGTTTCCCGAGAGCTTGTGCATTCCACCCGGAGGAAGCGACGGCCTAATGGTCTCGTTCGACAGCGCTGGGGTGGGCGATCAAGATGTCGTCCTCGAGATCATCACCAATGACCCGCTCAACCCGGTCATTCAGATCCCCATCTTCGCTTCGGCCTACGATCCGAATTCGCTAGAAGAGACCCCCACCAGGGGCACCGGCGACCTCTCTGACGGCTCGCGGAACGGCGAAGACACGAAGAGTGGTTGTGGCTGCCAGGCCACCCGCAGCGGCCCCTCGGGATGGTGGGTCCTGGGATTAGTGGGTCTGATTAGGCGCCGATCTTCACGAGACTGAACTTCACCCGACGATAGTCTCCGGGCGCGGTTCCGAACCACGCGGTAGTGGTTGCATCTTCGAAGACGCGCGGGTCGAAGCTGGGTGGCGCCTTAATCCACACTTCGCTGAAGCGATCGCGGTGAGACACCAGCAGACGTTCGAGCAGCGGCAGACCTTGCAAGGTGCAGTGGGCTTTGTCGTAGTCCACGCCCCACGGGGGATCGACGAAGAGGATGTCGGCTTGGACGTCGCCGAGCAGCTTAGTCGCGTCGCCTATTCGGAAGTTAATCCGTTGGGATACGCCGTAAATCTGTGCGTTGTGGCGGGCGAGGTCGAGTCGATTCTGAGACTGCTCGATGGCGACGACGTCGCAGCCAGCTCGTGCGAAGCCGATGGTATTTCCACCGGCGCCACAACACGCGTCGACCACCGTTCGGCCCTTGGCACCTGCGGCCATTCGTTTCGCGAGGTCGTCGGGGGTAAGCGAGAACTTGCCCTCTTCATCGAGGCGACAGCCCGAGCGAACAAATCCGGGCGTGGTATCGCGACGGCGGCGGGCGTCTACGGTGCGGGCTGCACGGACTAGGTTTCGCTTCAGTGCCGGCGTAACCTGGACATCGATTCGGCCGTACCCTAGTCCAATACCCCGAAGTCGGGCGGCGAGGTCGGCGGCGATTGGACGGGCGAGCGCTGCCGTCCAGACACCGTCCTCTGAGGTCCAGTCGCCGGCTCCAAGCAGTCGCTCGTGGGAAACCCAGGGCGGGACGTGGGTGACCTTGACTCGGACGCCCATTAGTCGAGATCGACAGAGACAGGCACGTGATCACTCGGTTGCTCCCATCCGCGGACGTCGCGCCAGATGGCCACGTTGGAGCAGCGCTTGTTGAGCGAGTCGGTGAGGTAGACGTGATCGATGCGTACGCCGTGATTGCGTTGGAAGCCCATGGCTCTGTAGTCCCACCACGAGAACTGACTGGCGAATGGGTTGCGTTCGCGGAAACTCTCGACGAAACCCCAATCGACAATACTCTGCAACCTACGCCGTTCTTCGGGATGGCAGAGCACCTTGCCCTCCCACTCGAACGGGTCCCACACATCCACGTCGTCTGGGGCGATGTTCATGTCGCCGCACCAGAGAACGTCGGTTTTTGGGTCGAGACGGTCGATGAGCCGTTTGAATCGATCTAGCCAACGCAGCTTGTACGCGAACTTATCGCTGCCCACGCGGTGACCGTTGGGAACGTACGTGCCGATGATTCGCACGCCGTGAACGGTGGCGGCGATCACCCGCTTTTGGGCGTCAACTTCTTCACCATCCTCGAAGCCCTTTTGCACGTTTTCGAGGGGAAAACGTGAGACGATGGCGACCCCATTGTAGGTAGGTTGGCCCATCCACGCTAGATGAGGCCAGCCCGCATCCGCAAGTTCCTTTGCGGGAAACTGCTTGTCGACCATCTTGATTTCTTGGAGGCAGACCACGTCGGTCTGCGACTCGTTGAGCCAACGAATTAGCTGGGGTAGGCGCACTCGGAGGCTGTTGACATTCCAGGTGGCGACGCGCATCAGACCTTCCGGGGGTCCGTCAGATGACCGGTGACGGCTGACGCCGCAGCCACGGCCGGGGACACCAAGTACACCGGACCAGGACCGCCCATGCGACGCGCGAAGTTCCGGTTGGTCGTGGAGGCGGTGGTTTCGCCGGGCAAGGGAATGCCAGGTCCATTTCCGATGCAGGAACCGCAGCCCGGATCGGTGACCACCGCGCCAAGCTCGCGGAACAACGGCAGGAGGCCTTCTTCTTCGGCGTTTTTGGCGACATCGGTGCTGGATGGGGTGACGGTGAGGCGGACGCCATCGGCAAGGGTACGGCCGCGAAGCACGTCGGCGGCGGCGCGCAGATCGGCGAGGGAGCCGCCGGTGCAGGAGGCGATGACCACGTTGTGAATTGCGACACTACTGGAGCTGTCCAGGGTAGCGCGGTTCCGCGAATCACCCGGCGTAGCCACGGTCAGCGGTACATTTGCGAGGTCGACGGAGAGCACCTTGGCGTAGGTGGCGCCTTCGTCTGGGTGTACCATCAGGTTGGTAGCGTCGACGCCGCGGCGCTCTTGCATGAAATCGAGGATGGGCTGACATGGCTCAACGACACCGGTCATCAGGCCGCCTTCGACCGTCATATTGGTGAGTACGGATAGTTCGTCGACCGACCATTTAGTGAGGGCCGGTCCGCCGAACTCGATAATGCAGGTATCTGTCGGCGTTTCGCGCCACTGCTCTTCACGGAAGTAGGGCATTCCGATGAGGTGGAGGATCAGGTCTTTGGGAGACAAAATCTCGTCGCACTCGCCAGTGACCTCGATCCGGACCACCTTGGGTACGGTCACGGGAATCATGCCCGTGCGCAGTGCAAAGGCCATAGCCGTGGAACCAACGCCGAACGCGAAAGCGTTAAGCACACCTGCGGTGGGCGTATGGCTGTCGGTGAGCACGACGATGTCGCCCGGTGAAGCGTAGTCTTCGACGACGATACGGTGGCAGACGCCGGCGGGATGGGAGCGACCGGGACCGTGGAGTCGAATGCCATCTCGCTCGCAGACCTCGACCATTTCGGCGGTGAGCTTCATGGCGGGCTTCAGGCGAGCGTTCTTGGCGAAGTCGGGCACGGTCTCGTGGCTGATGAGGACAAAGTGATCCTCAAAGGCTGCCACAAGGTCGGGGTTCTTGACCGGCGCGCTGGCCCACTCTTCACGGTAGAGGGCCATGACCATACCGGCGGTATACTCGTGCACACCGCGAAAACCGGCTCGGCAGAGGACTTGGTCACCGGGGACGACGGCTGCGATGCCTTCGCCTTTGTTGGCGCCACGCCACACCTTGGCGGCGATCAGCTTCTCGGCGATGTTCATGGGACGAGACGCCACTTCGATGTCGTAGACCGGGTTGATCTCGCCGTCGAGCATGCCGGTTCCGTACTTCATTAGGCCGCCGGCTTCGGCGACGGCGCGGAAGAACGGTGGCAAAGCGGTAGAGAACTCGGCGACGTCGACGTCTTCGCCGGCTTGGAGACGGTTGAGTACGTCGCGGTCCGTGGTGAACGGCATGCCGCTATACACCATGTTCTCTTGGAAGATGCGCTGGAAGCTGTCAGCCACAACCAATTCGATGCCGGCGCCTTGGTGGGCGACCACAGCCACCTCACGGGACGAGCCGCTGCCGTAGGCGTGTCCGCCGACGATGACCTGGAAGCCGCCCTTCTGCATACCGGTCTCGGGAACCACGTCGAGGAAGTTGTGCAGGAACCAGGGGCCCAGAATCTCTGGGGTGTAGCCCAAGGTACAGGCGCGGCCCGAGATCATGCCGTCGGTGTTTACGCCGTAAACGTAGTCACGACCGTCTACTTCGAGGTCGGTGCCCCGAAGCTGAGAGGTGATGGCGGCGGCGTCGTCGACGAGATGGAGAATACGACCGGTGAGCTTCAAGGGACCTCCAAGGGGAAGCACCCCTTATGCCCCGTTTTACCCCATTTGGCCAGTACTTAGGCGCTACGCTACTGCGGGAGTACACATCGGCCTGTGACGCATCAGGGAGCGTCGACGACTGAAAAAATGGAACGATTTGTTCCATTTTCCCGCCTTACATGGCCAGGATGGTGTTGATCGCCTCGACCACTTTGGGATCGGGATGGCCCTTGAGGGGCAAGAGACGACGCCTTGTTGCGCTGTTCAGTTTGTGCCGACTGATGAACATTAAGAGCGCCACGACCTGTTTTGCGGTGAGCTGTTTGTCGTCGCCCCAGAACTGCCACCAGGGCCTCGCCGTCTCGGGTATGGCTTCAAGGAAGGGAGCTTCTGTCCAATGGGGGTTCTGGATGAGTAGGAGATCGATCTCGTCTTGTCGCTGTAGCCAGTTCACGTCGCGGAGGATCTCCGCCACAGCGATATCGACATCGGGTGGTGCTGGGTTGGCGCAGGCTGACGACGTGCGATCGAGGAACGCCAAGTCGGGATAGCCGGGGTGGTCGATAGGACGGATTTTGTTGCGGGCTCGGAACATGGGCAGCACGATGTCGTGTGCGTACTGCTGCATGTCGACATCGAGGTTGTACTTGTCGCGAACGTGTCGAAGTCGGTTGATGACCTCCTGATGATTTGGACGTTTCTCCTCGTGGTAGAGGCACATGTCTGACGCGAGTTCGGACAGGAGATTTCGCGCTTCGGGGTCTAGGCCTTTGGGCTGGAATCGAGCCATCGCTTTTTCGAGGGCCTCGGTGTGAAACTGGTGGTGCACGCTGAGCACGACATGGCGGCCGGTGAGGAACTCGTACAGGCAGATTCCGAGGCTGTAGATGTCGACGCTGACCTTGTCGTCGTGGCCATCGAGCCGCTCTGGGGCCAGGTATCCGCGTGCGCCAAGCACCATCGACATGGTCTTGGCCTGCTTGCCCTCGAACTCGCCCCGGGCGATTCCGAAATCCACCATCTTCAGCACGCCGTCTATGGACAACAGCATGTTGGACGGTTTGATGTCCCGGTGAATAATAGCCATTGGGGAATCGGAGCCCTCGGGAATGGTCTCGTACGCTACCTGGAGGGCCTGGGTGGCTCGGAGCAAGAGCTCGATGGCGACCCCGACAGGTAGTCCCTGCTTGTTACTTTTGACAAGCTCTTCGAGGGAGACACCACGCACCCACGCCATCACCACGATGGGTCGCTCGCCGACGTGCATGAGGCCCTGGACGTGAATCACGTTGGGGTGGTCGATGCAAGACAGCATGGCCGCTTCATCTCGGGCGCGGGCGATGACCCGAGGACGGTGTAGGTGGGCCTGCTTGAGTACTTTTAGTGCGACGAGTTTTCCGCTGTACATGTCTTGGACGATGCACACGGTACCAAAGGTTCCGGCGGCGGCGATTTCTCGAAGTTTGAAAGCGGGCTCGGGCATCTGGCGGAGAGTACCCGATTTTTGGCCCGGATTACTTGATTCGGTATCCGCCCATTTCATTGTTGAAGATCCAGGCGACTACTTCGCCGATCTCGAACTCGGTGGGCAGGTAGGACTGAGTGGTGGCCGCGGCGGATCCCATGTCTCTGAGTTCCATGCGGGCCTCGACCATCGTGCCAAGGCGGCGCAGCCATACGCTCATGTTTTGGGGGCGTAGATCGATCCAGCCCTTGTTGGCCCATCGGTCGACGTCGTTGTCGGTGAGGTCGACCGTGGTTTGATGCCCGGATAGCTCGGGCACGTTGATGCGAGGGCCACGTAGGAAGCTCTTGCCGTCTTCGATTAAGATGGGGATGCCGATGCTGGGCGCGACAGTGCGCACCGTGCTCTGGGCGAGGTGCTTGTTGAGCAGCGAGGCGACTTGATCTGCGTGACGAGTGTTGCCTTTGGTGTCGAACAACACCTCGCGAAGGCCACCAAACACCTCTTTGAGTAGCTGCGCTTCGAACAGCAGCTTGGACAGCTCGGGCGGTCCAAGACGGCCCAGGGCGACAGAGGGCAGCGGCGCGCGCTCTTCGGCCTGGCGGAGGTCAGACATGGCCACGGAGCGGACCAAACCGGCCTTGTAGGATGGATTCAAGACGGCGGAGTCGAGGGCAGAGATGATGTCTTGCCCGGAGTTGGCGCCCCGGATTTCGAGCACGACGGTGCGGGCGATTTCTTCTGGGGTGATGTACTCCATCTGGCCCAAGGCGGTGATCGCCGCGAACTCACCGCGGGTGAACACGCCATTCTCGCCGGTGTCGACGACCGAGGTGATCAGATCGCCGGTGCAGTCGTATTCGGCGGGCGCCTCTTTGAGGTTCATGGTGCCTTCGACCTGCTGGACGCGAGGCGTGAAGACTTGGTCGTTGCCATGTTTGTCGCGGAGCTGAACCGTCTTTACGGCTTTGTAGCCGATCATCGCGGCGGGCTTGACCTCTTTAACGATGGGGGCGTTCGGGGTTCGGGCCAGCAAGAAGAGGAGGCCCGTGTGGCCAAACGCGGCCTCGGTCTTTGCCAACAGCACCTTGGACGGCTTGTCTTCGGAGTGGGTGTAGGGGATGTTTAGGCCCATGCCGCCGGTTCCCGTGGTTCCGACCTTGACGTAAACGCGCGTGCGGTACTCGGTGGTGGCCCGGTGCAGGAAGCGGACGTGACGAATGAGCTGTGGAACCGATTGCGAGAGTAGAAAATGCTCCATGTCTTCGCTGCCCTTAGGGTCGAATCCGTTGGGGCCCATCCAGTCGAGCACCTTGTGGGCGCCATCGAACACATTTTGGTAGGAGAGGCCCGTGGCAGTGTTTACGCAATCCACCACCACCTGGGGCCGGTGGGTCCGAACCATCTGGACCAAGTGGTTGTCGCTGTAGTGGTCCTCGAACTCGCCGTACACTGCGGCCATCAGGTCGTTGCGGATCGCGGCGTCGCCGAGCAGATCGGTTCGGCTGGTGTTCGCATATTTGCGCGGGACGAACAGGTTGCCCCAGACTGGTAGGAACGCGATCTCGTCGCCAAATTCGCGTTGGAGCTTCTGGACCGCCTGTTCAGCTTCGACTCGATGCAGCGACGCCACGACCACACGACGGGGGTCGAGTTGACGGGCGATGAGGCGACAAACCTGCAGGCCAACGAGGCCAGCGCCACCGAGAATCAAGTAGTCCTTGTGCATCTGATGCGTCCCATGTGAGTGCGAAGAACGCTCAATAACGCACGCTCGTTGGAGACGGCGGAAGTTCGATGGGCGGAGGGCCAGGCTTCATCGCTCGGTTGGGCGTTCTCCCAGGATGAGGGTGATGGATTTGGCTTCTCCCTGGCGGATCAGACTGACGGTGACTTTTTCCCCTGGCTTGCGGGTACCCACACTTCGGATCAGAGACTCGGCAGAGACGACGGCTCCACCGTCAATGCCAACGATGAGGTCGCCCCTGCGTAAGCCGGCATTTGCTGCGGGCGTTCCCTCGAAGACGTCTGCCAGAAATGCACCTTGGGTGTTGGTGGGCACGCCGACATACTTGGCCAAACTCGAGCGCATTGAAGCTGGGCTGACGCCGACGTAGCCGCGGCTGATCTTCCCTTTGGTGACCAGGTCGTCCATGATCGAACTCACGGCGTCTATGGGGATGGCGAAGCCCATCGTGTTGGCGCCCACAATGATCGCTGTGTTGATGCCCACCACGTTGCCCTCGAGGTCGAAGAGGGGGCCGCCTGAGTTACCCATATTGATGGCGGCGTCGGTCTGAATGTAGTTGTCTTCGGCGAACATGTTGTGCCCGAGGCCCCGTCCCTTCGCGGAGACGATTCCCGCGGTGACGGTCATGCCCATGCCAAGTGCGTTGCCCATAGCCATGACCCAGTCTCCGACTTCAACATCGTCCGTGGTCCCCGTAGAGAGGTACGTCCACGTTTTATCCCCGTGGAGCTGAAGCAGCGCGACGTCTGTAGCGCTGTCGAGTCCCACCACCTCGGCCTCTGAGCTGGAGCCGTCCTCGAAGTGGGCGGTGACCACCTTTGCGGTGCCGACCACATGGGCGTTGGTGAGCAGCAGTCCGTCTTCGGAGATCACGAAGCCAGAGCCCATACCCGTGCGCTGTTCACTGGAGGAGCTGAGAGCACCTTGGCCGGTCGTTTTCACTTCCAAGGCGACGACCGCGGGTTGAACGGCTTGGACCAATGGCGCCAGACTACGGCTGGGGCTGTAGGTCGCGTCGAGCGCCTGGTTGGGTGTAGGGCTTTGGATGGGGCCGGCCAGCGCTCCGGTTGTGAGCATCAGCAGCGTCAAGATGTGCATGAACCCTCCTGGGTTGAATCAGTGTCATCTTCGGACGCTCGGATGGCCAAGCTTCATGCGTCAACAGTTGTCAGGGAATCACACGAGGGTGATGTGGTGATGGAGCCAGTCCACCTTGCCCTTGACTGCGTCCATGTAGATTTGCTGGACGCGCTTGGTGATTGGACCGGGGGTACCGTCGCCGACGGGTCGACGATCGACACTCGCGATGGGGGTGATCTCTGCGGCGGTTCCGCACATGAACGCCTCTTCTGCCACGTAGAATGCGTCGCGTCCAAACAGATGCTCTTCGACTTCGTAACCCTCGTGCTTGAGGATCTCGATAACGGACCTGCGGGTGATGCCGGGGAGAATATTCGTGACGGGCGGCGTCTTGATAACACCGTTCTTAATCACGAAAACGTTCTCACCTGTGCCCTCGGCGACGAAGCCGTGGTGGTCGAGCATGAGCGCTTCGTCGTAGCCGTCGTCGTTCGCCTCGTAGCGGGCCAAGATGCTGTTGACGTAATGGCCCACAACCTTGGCGCGGGACATGGCGGCGGTGGGGTGGTTTCGGCTAAACGAGCTGGTCTTTAGGCGCACGCCCTTGACGATACCTTCGTCACCCATGTACGCACCCCATTTCCAGGCCGCGACGATGACGTTGAGGGGGTTGTTTCGAGCGCCTAGGCCCATTTGCCCGTGGCCTAGGAAGGCGAGGGGACGCAAGTAGGCCTCGGTGAAGTTGTTCTTTCGGAGGGTGTCTTGGCAGGCCGCCCGGAGCTCTTCTTTGGAGACTGGAAGGTCCATACGGATCATCCGCATGGAGTCGAGCAGGCGCACCAAGTGCTCTTCGAGGCGCCAAATTCCGGCACGGCCGTCGGGTTGCTCGTAGGCGCGGATGCCCTCGAAGGCGCCGAGGCCGTAGTGCAGCGTATGGGAAAGCACATGGACTTGCGCCTGGTCGAACGGGACCATTTCCCCGTTGAACCAGATGAAGTCAGAAGCGATAGACATTATTCTCTCTCGGATTCAGTTTGCTGCGAGCGGACGGCCGTGGCGGTTCAACTCGATGATGGGCAGTCCCGACTTTTCGAGGCCCGTCATGATTTCTTTCTTGTCGCCGACGATCAGCCAGAAGGTGTGATCGGGCTGGAGCCACTTTTGGATGGCCTGATTTGCGCCGGCCGTCGTGACCCTTCGCACACTGGGCACGTACTCAGCGGCCCAGTCTTCGGAGCGGCCGTAGCGCCAGATCTCGAACTCGAGATCGAGCTGTGGGCCGGTGGTCTCGAAGGAGTTGGGGTAGCCGTAGGCCAGGCTGTTACGAGCGGTGGCGATTTCGTCGTCGGTCAGAGAGCGCTCGTCGAGGACGTCGGCGATTTCTGTCCGAAACTCTGCGAGGGACTCGCCGGTGACGTCGGTGCGCACTGACGCGCCGCAGACCATCTGGCCCGGACCGTGTCGGTGGGTGATGTAGCAGCGCGCGCCATAGGTATAGCCCTTGTCTTCGCGCAAGTTCATGTTGACCCGCCCGGTAAAGGAACGGCCAAACATGCGGTTGGCGACCAGAAAGTCGAAGTGGTCCTTCTCTTCGAGGGTGCCGACCAACGTGCCCGACTGGATGACCGACTGCGCTGCGCCGGGCTTGTCGATCAGGTAGATGACTTCGGAGGGGATGGCTGGCGGCGCTGCCTTGACCTCGGCGACCTTGGCACCCTCTGGATGCCAGTCGCCAAGTCGTTCTTCGAGCAGCGGAAGCACCTCTTCGAGGGTGGTATCGCCGCCCACCAGCAGGATGGCGCTGTCGGGTCCCAGATAGGTTTTGTAGAACGACTGGAGTTGCTTGAGCTTTAGGCTCTCGATGGAACCTGCTGTGGCGTGGCGGCCGATGTATCCCTTGCCCCAGATGAGGTAGCGCCAGGCGCGTCGAGCGATGGCGTTGGGGCTCTCGTCGGCGAGCTTGATGTCGCTGAGCGTGCGCTCCTTGACGATCTTCCACTCATCCATGTCGAAGGTGGGGTCGCGGATGACATCGGTCCAGATGTCGAGTGTCTCGGCCATGTTTCGCTTGATTCCGCTGGCGGTAACGAACGCCGAATCGGAGTCGAGGAAGCTGCTGACGTTCCCCGCTAGGGTGTTGAGGTCGTTGGAGATGTCGGCGGCGCTGCGCTCGCCGGCGCCTTCGTCCATCATGTTTAGGGTGAGGCTGGCGAGCCCCTCTTGCCCTTCGGGGTCGGCGTAGGACCCCACACCCACAACCAGCCGAACTTCCCAGAGT
>JAACDH010000678.1 GCA_009936995.1 Rhodobacterales bacterium | reverse complement strand
CGTGGAGGCGCCTGTACCGGTTCCCGTGGGTGCGTTCTCGACGTCAGCCTTGACGATGCGTCCGCCAGGACCCGTTCCATTCAGCCGTTCTAACGCTACACCGCGGTCGGCGGCTATCTTACGGGCGAGGGGAGAGGCGGCCACCCGACTGACGAGGCGGCCGATGCCGAGATCGCCCGTGGGGTCGAAGAAGTTGTCGTGGACCGTGCGTCCCATCCAGGTGCGCTCGACCTGGGTGGTGGCGGCGGTGCGCGGGGCGGCCTTGGGCGCTGCGACGGGGGCATCGACCGTTGCTGCCACGGGTGCTGCCACGGGTGCGGCGGCCGTGCCTTGGTTGGCCTTGTGCGTTTCGAATTCGGCCAACAAGGCCGTGATGTCTTCGTCGGCGGAGGCACCCCAGATGGCGATGGGGTAGCCAGGTGGGATCTCGTCGTCTTCGGAAACCAAGTGCTTGATCATCACCCCGTCGTCGAAGATCTCGGCTTCCATGTTGGCTTTGTCGGTGCCCACTTCGGCCAGCACCGTGGCGGACTCGAACGACGCACCTTCGGCGATTCGCCACTCGACGAGCGTGCCCATCTCCATGGTGGGAGAGATGGCGGGCATAACGTAGAATTCAGCCATAAAAGCTCCCTATCGACTGACGGCGGCACGAGCCGCCTCGATGATATGCTCGGGCGATATGTTGACCAGCTGTTCCAGGTTGGTGGCGTATGGCTGGGGAATGTCGCGGTTGGTGACCCTCAGGACGGGTCCGTCGAGGGCGTCGAAGCAGGCCTCGTGGACGCGAGCCGAGATTTCGGCGCCGACACCGGCGAACGGGTAGCCCTCTTGGACCACCACGCAGCGACCGCACTTGGCGACGGCGTCGAAGATGGCTTGCTCGTCGAGGGGGCGGATGGTGCGCAGATCGAGCACCATGGCGCTGATGCCTTCTTTGGCCAGGACGTCAGCTGCGGCGAGGCAGGTGTGGATCGCCTTGTTCCAGCTGATCAGCACCACGTCGGTGCCATCACGCTTGATTTCGGCCTTGCCAAGGGGGATGAGGAACTCTTCGTCCTCGACCTCGCCCTGGAAGCCGTACATCATCTCGGACTCCATGAAGCAGACCGGGTTGTTGTCGCGGATGGCGCTCTTTAGCAGGCCGTACGCGTCGCGCGGGGTGCTCACCGAGACCACTTTTAGGCCCGGGAAGTGGGCGTAGATGGACTCGAGGGCTTGGCTGTGCTGGCTGCCCAGGTTCTCAGCCGTGCCGTTGGCGCCTCGGAACACGATGGGGATGTTGTACTGACCGCCACTCATCTGGTAGCCCTTGGCCGCCGTGTTGATGATTTGGTCGTAGGCCACCAAGCTGAAGTTCCAGGTCATCAGCTCGATGATTGGACGAAGACCGCCCATGGCCGCGCCAATACCCAGGCCGCAGAACCCGTTCTCGGCGATGGGGGTGTCGATGATGCGTTTGGCACCGAACTCGGCGAGCATGCCCTTGGACACCTTGTAGGCGCCGTCGTAGTTGGCCACCTCTTCGCCCATCAGAAAGACGTTCTCGTCGCGGTGCATTTCTTCGGTCATGGCCCGGCGGAGGGCCTCTCGAATCTGTAGAACAGCCATTCGATTTACTCCGCGTAGGTGTAGTCGTAGAGTTTTGCGGGATCGGGCTCTGGAGAAGAGTCCGCGAATTCGTAGGCGTCTTGGGCCTCGGCGTTGATGGACACTTTCATGTCGTCGAGCTCGCTTTGGGGCACGCCGAAGTCGTTGAGCAGGCGTTCGTGGGCGGTGTCGATGCAGTCCTTGGTCTTGACGGAGTCGAGCTCGCCCTTCTTGCGGTACTTGGCGGGGTCGCTCATGGAGTGGCCGCGGTACCGGTAGGTGATGGCCTCGAGGAGCACGGGACCGTTGCCGGCGCGGGCGTACTCGACGGCCTTGCGGACGTTCCTGTAGACCTCTTCGACGTCGAAGCCATTGAACTGCCAGCGCATCATGCCCACGCCGTCGCCGCGACGAGACATGTCGGTGAGGTAGGACTGGCGCTCGAGGGAGGTGCCCATGGCGTAGCCGTTGTTCTCGCAGAGGTAGACCGCGGGGAGCTTCCACAGCTGGGACAGCTCAAGGGCTTCGAAGAACGCTCCTTGTTGGGCCGCGCCGTCGCCGAAGTAGGTGAGCGAAACCTCGTTCTTATTTAGGTACTGGCTGGCGAACGCCGCGCCCGCACCCAGGGGCACATGACCCCCGACGATGCCATAGCCACCGTAGAAGTTGTGCGCCTTACTGGAGAGGTGCATGGAGCCACCGACACCCTTGGTGACGCCGGTTGCCTTGCCAAACAGCTCGGCCATTACCGCCCGGGCGCTGACACCCTTGGCCATGATTTGACCGTGATCGCGGTAGGCGGCGACCACAGTGTCTTCGTGACGAAGTGCAGCGGTGGCGCCCACACACACGGCTTCTTGGCCGATGTACAGATGACAGAAGCCCTTGATCTTGCGGAGCGTGTACGCTTTTGCCGCAAGCTCCTCGACCCGTCGGATCAGCATCATCTGACGCGTCCAGGGGAGGAGCTGTTCTTTGGTGATTTCGTCGGCCGTGTAGGCCAAGATTGCGGGGGCGTCTGCCATTGAGGCGCCGTTCGTGGAGAGCTGCTCGGACATCAGAGCTCCGGTAAAGTGGATGCAGTGCCTACCACGGTCCAATGGGTGGCGGCAAGCGCCACACGTAGACTGAATGACCCCTCATAAGCAGCACATCGTCGAGAGGAGCCTAAGACAGAGCAGGACAGTGCCGACAACCGCTGTACGGCGCCCGGCGTACGGGGTAAACCGGCCATCTGCAAATGGAGGCTCTCATGGAGCTGGTCGAACTGCTGGAAGCGGAAGATGTTCAAAAGTTCAACGCGCGACGCGATGATGTTGCGCGGCTGGAGCTGTTCGCGGCGGATCTCGCCGAGAAAAATCTCGTCGGTGTCGACCTGTCCAGGGCCAACTGCGACAAGTCCGATTTCACGGGCGCAGATCTGTCCGATAGTACGCTTTACGGTACCTCTATGACGGGAATCGATGGCTCGGGAATGAAGTTGGTGAACGCCATGGCCATGAAGCTGCGACTGAAAGAAGCGTGGATGGATAACTGTGATCTTTCCGAGGCGGATCTCAGCCAGGCGAATCTAAAAGAGGCCAACGTCGAAGGCAGCGTGGGCGTAGGGGTGATCCTCTCCAACGCCAAGCTGCGCGAGCTGAACGCGAAGAACGTGAACTGGCAAGACTGCGAGATGGTCGAGGCCACCGCTCACAAAGCTGACTTCACCAACTCCGACCTAAGCCGCGCCGATTTGACCGCGCTGAACGGCGGCGACATGATCTTCAACGGCGCAAAACTCGACAGTGTCATCGCGAATCAGGCCCGGATGTCCGGGACCCAGTTTCAAGGAGCCAGCTTGGTTGGGGCCCGTTTTGTGGGTGCAAATCTTCAGAACGTTGACTTCACCGATGCCGACCTCAGCAACGCCGATCTCACCGGCGCCAACTTGAGCGGCGCGCTCTTCCAAGGCGCGATCCTGCGGGGTGCAGTTCTGGTCGATGCCTGCCTCGACAACGTGATGCTCGTCGACATCGATCTCACCGACGTCGATCTCCAAGGTGTCGATCCCACGCCGCTGCTGCTCTCCGACGAGCAGCTTGCACAAGTGGCCGCCATTGGTGTCGAAGCGCCGCTCGATGCATCGATTCTCATCCGTTCGCCGGTCGTCGCTCGCAACGGCAAGTCGGTGGCCGTGGTCTGGGAAAATCCTGATTCCGAAACCGAAAAGTCTATTCGATACGTGGTGTTTGACGGCAAAAAGGCGGCGGTCGCTGGGGTCGTTCCGATCTCGGCCGAGCGAACCATGTCCCGCGCGCTGATCGGTCGCGGCGATGGCTTCGATCTGGTCGCCCTGCGCGAGCGCCCCGGTGGTGTCGGTTTGTCGGCCTACCACATGTCCACCGATGGCAACCTGATGGGCGGTATGAGTACCAGCCTCGGCTACGATCCTCAGGTTTGGCCGGTGCTCACCGTCGACGATCAGGGCATCAACCTGTGGGGCATGGCCCGACGTGGACCCACTGTGGTCCTCCACCGCGAGAGTCCCACGGGTCTTGCCGCAGTGGGATCGTGGAAGGTCCCCACCGCTCGTGGCTTCATGGGTCGCCATCACGTGGTGCTGGCCTGCAAGGGCGACGTGCTCATGGTGGCGGGGCCCCGGGGTTCAGGACAACCTCGCCGCACGCCGGCCGGCTTCCCCGGCAAGCGCGGCACGGCCGTCCCCGTTCCAAACGAGCGCGTGTTCTGCGTGTGGGACACCCCTCGGCGCGGCCAGATGGGTCCCGGGGGCCTGCGTTTTGCCTGGCTCGAGAGTCGCGGCAACCCGAATGGCGAGACCCTCAGCCTTGTGGCTGACGTGCTCTCCCTCGACGGCCTCCTCGACGGCGACCAAGTAGTGGTGGCCTGGATCGAGTCCAATGGAAAAACGGGTCAGGCCTGGATGTGCAGATTGCCCGGCGGAAATCCGGAGCAGCTTGGCGATGTCGATGTCGATGCCCGTTCTGTCTGGCTGGCCCGCGATGCAACGGGTGTTTCGGCGGTCGTTGTCGATGCGTTCGGAGGTATGGCCGTAGTCGAGGGCAAGTCAGTACGACGATACCCGGTGAATTGACTGGAGATGGTGGTGTGTCCTGGCACCACGTTCACGAAAGAACACTGAGTACGCTGTCGATGTTCAGGTAGATAGCGACGCGGGTAGTGAGGGCACACATGACACCGGCTTTTCGGCCCAACCAGGGCGCATCACGAACCTATGGGATGCTTTGTTCACGTCATCCTCCGCCGCTCATGCGAGCGGAACCCTCGAGTACGCGGGAGCCTCGCGTCGTTTGTCTGCCGCCGCTCGTCAACAAGTGGGACCTCGACACATCCGTGCGCCATTCGGCGCCCGCGAAAGTCACGCAAGCGACCATTCCATCGTCCCAGACCGATGGCTTCCGTCGCTCTCCAGAGGTAGGG
>JAACDH010000677.1 GCA_009936995.1 Rhodobacterales bacterium | reverse complement strand
TGCGGGCGGCTCTGGAATCCCCTGCTTCCGAAGGCGGTGCCTCGGGGCAAGTACCCCGTGGTACGTCACGCCGTTCTTTCGGATGGGGGGGACGAGTACAGCCAACTTCTGCGCCAATTCGACCTCGCTGAAGATGAAGTCGGTGGTTCCGTTGGCATTGGGCTTCCGCAGGGTGAGAACGAGCCACTCCCCGTCACCCATCATCTTCAATCCCGTCGAGTCGATCACCAAGTGGATGGGTCCATCCTGCGCTTTCAAAGGCCCGAGGACATCCACCGTACCGCTCTGCCTCGAAAGCGTAGTGTGGTCCAGCGTATCGAGAGCCAGACCCATCCGTCGAATCAAGGAGGCGCATACCAAGCTTCGACCGCCGCGTCGTCGAACCAGATCGTAATGTCGCCCCGCTTAAGAGGCGACCTCTCATACGCAGACTAATTCTTCACGCGGTACTTCGTCTTGTATCGGGCAGTAACCCTACTCTTTGCTCTGGCCGCCATCTCTTCCCCCAGACTTACCTATCGACCACACGGTGCACACGCCTCGGCCCGGGTCAACCCGAGCTATGCACCAACGCCTTGGCCCGCAGCGGGTGACAGGCGAAAGGGCGAGCTTTCGAGGAGCAGCAGAATACGCCATTTTGGGGCTGAGTGGATGCCTCGTCGGCGGTCTAACCGCATCACTTGGCCAGGCTGTTTTTGGATCTGGCGACCCGAATCAACGAACATTTGCGACGGGCCTTGCGCCACGGGCGCCCAAGTCCCATTCGCGCTTCCCAAACGCCTGTATACTGTTGAGGGAAGGCCTCTTATGCTCTTATTTTCTTATCCTCAAACGAATATTCTTGTATCCAGATCTTCCCCAGGGGATTGTTGCCTGAACAAGCTATGAGCTCAACCATGTTCAGAACTATTATTTTAGCCCTTTCTGTGACCTTCTCTATTGGTTGCGGCCAGGATGTACCGAGTTGTGAAGAGGTCTGTGAGAACGACGTAAGTGAACAAGAGCGCTGCGGCATCTCAAATTTCTCGATGGATATTTGCGTTCCCCAATGCGAAGCTCTCAACCAACCGGAATGCCAGAGTGAGTTCGATGCCGTGGCGTTTTGTGGAGTGGACTTCACCTATGAGTGTGACCCCACGTCTACCACTCCCGGCGGAGAGACCACAGGCGCGAGCCTTGTCGCTTGCGAGGCGGAGAATGCGGTATTGCTTACTTCCCTTGAAAGCCTTGATAGTTGTGAAGGTTTCCCGGAGGTGTCTGACGTCACAGGAAGCTGACAGGCCGGATGACCGGGGTGGTTCCATCGTGTTTCCATATCCGAATAGGCCGGTCGCTTTCTGGTCGTGAGACCTATCCCAGCTTGAACGACTGGTTCGGACGTTTCGGTTGGGCGTTCGGTGCTTGTGCGCCAGCGGCGTCAAGGCGGGCCGCCAGGCTAGCCTTCCGAAAGCCACTCTTGCTCCGTCGTGTGGTGAGGTGGGCTCGTGGCGCACTCAGACGCAAACGCCGGTCGGTCGCAACACCCGCAGCGCCAACCGCCCCTGGTTCCTGACCAGTTCTGGCGGCTCGCCTGCCCCTATCTGCATCAAGATGGTGGCGAACTGGGTGTCGATGTAGCGTGCCGCCAACTCAGGCGAGATCGACGCGTCGACCTCGTCCCGTCCAAGGGCCCGTCTGTACCAGGCTTCGAAGGCCTCCCGGCGATGTTACTCCATGGACCGTACCCGTGCCTCGGTCGCCGGGCCCAGGCGCGAACGGGCGAGCCGCATCTCGGTGAACAGACAGCCAGCGGGGGTGCCCCGATCTGTGGTCATCCCGACGACAAGCTGCTCGGCGAGCTCAGCGAAGGGAAGCTCGATCGCCAACGCCTCAAGAACAGGGGCGACGACCCGCTCGCGGTAGTGCCCCAGCGCAGCCTCCATCAGCCCATCCTCACCACCGAACTCCCGGTAGAGGGCCGGCTTCGAGATGTGAGCGCGACGGCACACCTCGTTCAGCGACAGGTTGTGAACGCCCTCGCGCCAGTAGTTGACCATCGCGAGTTCGATGGCTCTTTGCCGGTCGACGGTCTTCGGCCGTCCGGGTCGCCGCTTGTGTGGATCATCGCTCATCTTTCATACCTATCGGTACACTATACCCCCGGACGATCGATTCCGACCCGTATTCGCAGGTCGCACGGCCACGGTACTTGGTTCCGCTTCTATTTTTAACCGATCAGTACGTTATCTCTTGACGGTCGAGATGGGTAGGTTATCAGCTTTCCGTACCAACAGGTACGAATATACGTATGGGCCCTCAGCCACCCGGAATCAACCGTGCTAGGTCGAGTGCCTCGTATCGGAGGAAACATTGGTCGGTGGACACTTCGCAACCGCTCTTATCGCCAAGCAGCAGGCTCCACATGGGCCCCTCGCTTTCTACCTGGTGATCTCTCAGCTTCCAGACCTGCTCTGGCACGCCTTCCACTTTCTCGGTCTCGAGCCGACCCTGCCGGCGAATCCGATGATGGCGAGCCTCGACAATATGCAAGCCGAGATGACCTACAGCCATGATCTGCTACCCACGCTCGGATTGGTCGTCCTCGTGGTCCTGGCGGGGCGTGGCCTCTTCGGTAGCTGGCGGCCAGGTTGGACCGGCGGCATCCTGATCCTGGCGCACATGTTCTGCGATGCCATAAGCGGTCATACGCACCATGTTTTCGGGCCTGAGAGCCCGGCGATTGGCCTGGGGCTGTACGCCACTGCCCCCTACTTGGCGCTGGCCGTCGAAGGTGTGTTTACCCTGGGCGTGATGGCCTGGGTCTTCCAAGCTGATGCCAAAGCCGCGGTGCGCCGAAGCCGGGCCACATTGATGGTGTGGGCCGTCGTGTTCGCGGGTGGCCTCATGTCGATGGTCCCATCTGCCGATCTGTCGCTCGTCGAGATGACGGGTATCGCACCTATCGAAGCGCTGTCTGGAACCCTCATGCCCGGCCTGATTGCCATGTACCTGGCCATGTTCGCCGCCCTGCTCTGGGCGGATGCCAGGCCGACAAGCCCCATCCCAAACGCGTAGGTTCGTACAGCAGTACTTAGGGCAGGAGACAGCTGGCTGCCGGCTCCCCCGGTTGACGTTGGGGCATGCGGAACCAGAATGACAGTCTGGACCGCCCAACCACCTTCCCCCGACGGCAACATGAGCACGAACCACCCCCGTAGCCCGGCAGCAAATGGCCTAACTTTCCCGTGTGGCGCGGAGATGAAGAACCGTTTCATGTTGGCGCCGCTCACCAACTGCCAAAGCCACCCAGACGGCACCCTGAGCGACCATGAGTTTCACTGGCTGACCCTGCGCGCCAAAGGGAACTTTGGGCTCACAATGACCTGTGCCGCATACATACAGCGGATTGGAAAAGGCTTTCCTGGTCAGCTCGGTATCCATTCCGACGCAACACTGGACGGCCACAAACGCCTAGCCGCGGCCATCCAGCGGTACGGGAGTTTGGCGGTCATCCAGCTGCACCACGCGGGCATGCGGTCACCCACAGATCTGATTGGAGACACGCCCGTTAGCCCATCTGCACATGAAAAAAGCGGAGCTCGGGCACTGCAGCTGGACGAGGTGCACAGGCTCCGCGATGACTTTGTGGACGCCGCCGTTCGAGCCCAAAGCGCCGGCTACGACGGCGTCGAAGTTCACGGCGCCCACGGCTATATTCTGTGCCAATTCCTGAGCCCAAAGTACAACCACCGTACCGACGAATATGGCGGCTCGTTGGTCAACCGAACCCGTATTCTGCACGAAATTCTCGCTGGCGTGCGCACCGCTTGCGGGGCCGGCTTCTTAGTGGGGGTGCGGCTCTCGCCGGAGCGGTTCGGCATGGACGTGGGCGAGTGCATGGAGGTGGGCCAAGGGCTCATCAATTCGGGAAACATCGACTTCCTCGATGTCTCACTATGGGATTGCTTCAAGCGCCCTGAAAGCGAACAACATCAACACAAGACGCTGCTGCAACACGTGACGTCTCTCGACCGGAAAGGTGTTCGCCTGACGGTAGCCGGCAAGATCGGTTCCGCGGCCCAAACACACGCGATTCTCGACGCCGGAATCGACTTCGTCACGATTGGGAGAGCGGCGATTCTTCATCACGACTACCCCGACCGCGTGCTGGCTGACCCCGGATTCGAACCCGTGTCTCTGCCCGTCACGCGTGCGTATCTAGCCAACGAAGGGTTGAGCGAAGCCTTCATTGAGTACATGGACCAGTGGAAGAACTTCGTGGCGGCCGAATGATGCGGTGCCCTACGTCGACCACCCGGAGTGTCTGATCGATTCATAGCCTCGTCTGATTGCACCAAACGCGGTGGATTGGCTCTGCAAGTGCCGGGAGAACCTCTTGAGCTTTCCTTCGCTGGGCGTTGGTGCATCGCTCGGCTGGAGCCGCGCTGGACGACCTGCCGAGAGGCGGCCAGGTGATGCTTTCGGCCGGGGAGGGCTCTGGTGATTAAGCGGTCGAAGGCACATCCAAACTACAAAACCAACGACAACCGGGCACGGGTCAGGCGCGGAGACCAAACCCTTTGGCTGTCGCCGCGGGCGGTCACGACGTGGATGGCGATGCCGTCCGGGAAGTCAGCCGGGCAGCAGCACGACTCAGAGTTCGGGAAGTTCCACCTAGCGGTGGATGTCGGACGCCTCCGCGGCACCCAGTCTGATTGACGCTGTCGTCGGCAACATTGAGCGGCTCACGGCAGACGGCGGGTACGACCGACTCGAAGTGTACGAGGCCGCGTCACGCGCCAGTGGGGAGTTGACACAGGACATCACGAACAGACGCGGGTCGAAAACATCTTTCATCGTTCCAAACGAACATTCGGGAGGGGGCTGAAGACGCGGACGGAGGAGGGTCCGCTCGTCGAGGTGCTGACCGGTTGCCGAATCCTCAACCGGATGTTCGAACTCGGCAAGCCCACGTCGGCTGCCGTACGAACATGAGCCCCATGCCTGGGAGATGCTGGCTCACGATTCCGCCGTTCACCCACGCCACTTCTGCGCCAATACGGTGGGTTGATGCGGGCCCATCGAAGGTCAGGCCACCTGTTCTTGGCCGACCTACTTCCATACGAGCTTCG
>JAACDH010000126.1 GCA_009936995.1 Rhodobacterales bacterium | reverse complement strand
GAAATGCGCGTTTGTCTGTTCTTCGATGGTAAGAATCACATGAAGGACCTGCGGCGAGCCGCGCAGGACCGCTGGCTGAACCACCAGGCTTTGGCCAAGTGGACGGTAGAGCAGGTCGGGGGAACCCGGTTGTCCGCCGCCTACTACTACACCGGTGTGCCCAACCCGAACGACGATGCCCAAGAGCGGCACGCCCTGTCCGATCTCCTCGACGAGCTCGAGCGGCGGCCTGGCTTCTTCGTGCGGCGCTTTAATCGGCGCAGCACCAGCCGCGAGTGCCCCCACTGTAACAGCAACATCTCCTACACCGAAGAGAAGCAGGTTGATACCTCCTTAGTGGCGGATATGGTCATGCTCGCGGCGAACGACGCCTACGATGTGGCGGTGGTGTTCAGCGGCGATCTCGACATTGCACCGGGCCTGAACGCGGTGCACGCACTCGGCAAGCAGGCTTGGATTGCCACGTTTGGCGATGGCGGACTGTCTCGTTCGCTTTCTAGGTCCGCGTGGGCTCACCTCGATCTAGCCAAGCACATCGACAGCTTTGCCTACCCCGAGTTGTCCAATTCCCAAGTCATCCATCGGGTTCCGGTCACGCCTGAGCGGCTCGATGGCGAAGTGCTTCGCGAGCTTCAACGCGCCCAGTCCCACTTTGTGACCGGCGGTGGATTCGTGGGAGCGCATTACTTCATCCATCGCTGGAAGGGGCACGCCATCCCTGAGGCTCCTGAAGACCGCCGACAGTCGCTACAGCGGCTGATGAGCGCTCACCTAGTCGAGACCTATCAGGTCGATGGCAAGACGGCGCTGCGTGCGCTGGACGAAGACAAGGACGGCGACGAAGAAGAGACCGTCGAGGTTTCCCGACTCGAGTCGCTTCGCGACCTCGGATAAGACTCCACGGGATGGTTCGTTAGGTCTTGTCCGTGAACCCAAGTGCGATAGCGAGTTTGGTGGCGTCGTTTAGGACCTGCTGGATTGTGCTGGTGCACAGCGGGAGTCCCTGAACGCACAGTCGCTGGTCGTCGATCTCGGGTTGACCGTGTTCGGCGATCGCGATGAGCGCCGCCCTCGCCGATTCATCGAGCATGATGCGAATTCGCTCGGGGTCCCATCCCTTGATCACGAAGGCGTCGTCGAATTGATCGCGTCCCACTTGAATGTCTTGGCCCACGCTCCAATATCCATCGGGGCGAGTCTGGGGGCGAATCTGAATACCGGTCTTCCCGGGGGTTGGGAACCACATCCGCAGGGTGGCGTCGTAGCCGGTCGCCGTTCTTCTGGGGGTAATCTGAACTTGGGTACCTTGGATGATGCCATGCGCCGTTGGACCGGTCCGATCTAGTTCGAGACCATGGCTTTGGATGAGGGCGAGCCACTCGTCGTTAAGATTAGCGAGGCGTTCAGGTGCCGGGAGTGAGGCACGGGCTTCGTCGAGGAGCCGAGTGAGGCGGTACATGGCGTCGACCAAGTCGCGGAGCCGGCCGGGCGTGTTTTCGGCCCGGGCTAAGTAGACCCGGACGCCACGGTCGGTGATGGCGACCTCTTTCCACCGCTCGACCAGCAGGTTGAGTGCAGCGCGAACTTTGGGGGTAAAAAGTGCTCGAGTGTGGTCTGGGCTGTCGCCTTGAATCTCGAAGAGGCGGTCGAGTTCGGCGTCTCCGGTTGTTCCGGAGGGGGCGCCAGACCGGCGGAGCATTCGTGCCGCGAGGCCCCGGCGTCGGACGAGGACACCCATCGCCATGGGGCGCGGCAAATCCATGACGCCCCAGTTCACCTCTTTTCGCTCGGGGCCGTGGCCGACCATCACCGTGCCGATCCATACCCGTTGTTTAGCGATGTAGCCCTGTAAAGACAGCCCGCGGGTGTCGACGTCGAGGCCCAGCTGGCGGGAGACGTCGGCGTAGGCCTCGGCGACCTGAAACTGACGCATAGCCCTGCGCGCGAGCACGATGGCTGCGGTTAGGGGAATGGCGCTGCCTGCGACCAGACAGAGCGTGGATACGATTGGGTCCAAGGCGTCTAGAAGACCACCACGGGGCCGGCGTTGATTTGCGGAAGCAGTCCGGCAGAGCCAACGCCGGGCTCGATGAAGGGCCAGTTTGCGCCGGACCAACCACCCACCGCTGCGTTGATATTGAAGCCGAAGTTGTTGTTGAACATCAGGTCGGCGCCTGCACGTGCGCGGGCTCCTACGGCCCAGTCACCGCCGATCTCATCGCGGTAGTATTGAACCAGGATGACGTCGGCGCCAAAGTAGGGGTGCGCGATGCCCAAGTCCAACTTGTAGGCGCCACCGATGTTCATCGGGTAGATGGCGTTCCATTCGGTGAATTTACCGGTCGCCGCTGTAACTTCGGGAGGTAAGGTGCGCTGGACGGCGTAGGCTTCGATCCCGACGAGCGCCACGAGGCCAGTGCTGCCGATGTTCACGCCCACTTCGCCGCCGATGGTGATGAAATCGAATTCGTAGTAGTTGGCGTATCCCCCCCGCATTGCGATGCTGACGTGCTGCGGACTGGCGTCGGAGCGGTCGATGACCTGCTCGTCGAGCATGCCGGCGGCGGCGTCGGCCTGGCGGTTGTTATTACGTGGCGGTGCGGCAGCGACCGGTGTGTTGTTCTGCTGGGCGAACTGTGTGGCGGATTGGGTGGCCACGGCAGCGGGGGCCGGCGCCAGTGGGGGGGTCGGTGAACCGAACTGAATCATCTCGTCGATGTCTTCTACGGAGATGTCGTCTGCGGTGCCGCCAAAGCTGATCATGGCCGCGTCGTCTTCAGTGGCCGTTGCGACTTGTGCGGCAGCTGCAGCCTGTGCGGCTGCGGTATCCGCTGCCCGTTGTGCGGCGGCAGCCATATCGGCGGCTTGCTGTGCGGCGACGGCTTGTGCGGCGGCTGCTTGTGCGGCGGCTGCTTGTGCGGAGGCTGCTTGGGCGGCTGCTGCCTGTTGAGCGGCCAGGGCGGCAGCAGCGGCGGCTTGCTGGGCGGCGACTTCGTTCATGTCCATGTCCATGAGACCATCGACTTCGTCGTTGTAGCCCTCCTCCTCCTCGAAGGCGAAGTCGCCTTCTTCGTCGTCGGCACTGAAATCAGCCGCGCCGGCTGCAACTGTGCTGGCCGCATTTGGATCTTCGCCCGATAGAAGCTCGTTCAAAATCGGCGTCATGGCGTCTGCCATGCTGCTAGGATCCGAGGGGATCGTCCAAGCCTTGCGACGCACGATCTTGTTGGCACCGCTGTCGTACAGCACTAGATCGATGGAGAGGTTGGTGCCTTCCGGCGCAATGGCTCCGGTCACAAGCCAATCGGTGCCAGCGGCCTTGGTGATGGTGCCCAAGCATGACGTGGAGTTTAGGCAGTTGTTGGTCAGTGAAGCGGGCTTGGCTTCTAGATCGGTGACCCCATCGACCGCGCTCATGAAGTCCAACTCCGACGAGATCAGCTGGTGCGCGCCTAGGACTGTCTTCGCGTCAGCGCCGTTATTTACGGGCGGAGAGACGGCGACGGTAGCGGCTTGGGCCACCGTCGAAAGTCCAAGTAGAATAAGAACTGACGTGTTTCGTAGCGAGAACATTGCTTCTCCCGGGTAACGGACTGACTAGCCGTCAAACGCCCCAACACCCAGCTGGGGAATTCTAGTCCGTCGAGTTTGGTGTTCGCAAGCGCGATCACCTCTTCTGCGACTGCGCGAAAGTAGGCCCTCGAAGCTACCTTGGCAAGTCATCAGCGAGGACGCTTGTCTGTACACTGACATTCTGACAGCGCATCGCCGCGTCAAAATGCAGGAGTATATGTGAGAATACTTGCCGTTTCAAGGCGGTTTCCTCCCGATGTCCGAACCGGTCGTGCGGTGGGCTTTGCGTCGCTAGTGAGCCACCTGCGCGAACGACATGAGCTTCGCTTAGTGGCGGGCTACAATAAGGATCGAGGGGCGATCCCCCAAGATGCTTTGGGTGTAGATCTACGTACTCGGGGCATGTTCTCTGCCCATTTGGCGCTATATCGAGCGGTTCGCTCGGCAGCGCGCCGGTTTCAGCCCCACGTGATTCTCAGCGGCTCAGTGGATGTGCCGCTGTTCGGCTGGCCCACGGTGGCGGTGGTACGAGATCTTGCGGGAACGGGCGGGGGGGAGGATGCGCCGCCCAAGGACCCCTGGCATCGGTGGCGCATGCGACGCTTCGAACGCTTGGTCGTGCCCAGCCACACCACCCAGCGCGCGCTCTGCAAGTTGGGGGTACCCAGCGGTCGAATCGCGGTCATCCCCGAGGGCGTCCCCCTTTCGCATCAGCGTCGAGGTGACCGCGAACCGGGCCCCTTGCGGGTTGTGCACTGTGGGCGAGTCCTGCCGGCGAAGGGGCAGCATTTATCGGTGGATGCCATTTCTCGACTCAGTCCGCAGCAAAAGTCCAGGGTCGAACTGCAGATTGTGGGCCGGGTAGTCGACCGGCTGTACTACGACCAGCTGCGGGTGGCGGCCCGCGGACAACCGGTGGTGTTCCATCCCGATGTGCCCAGTTTGGATCCGTTCCTCTCCCGAGCTGATCTCGTGCTCTATCCAACGGCTCTTCAAGATGAGTGGGCCGACACCGCGCTTCACGCCATGGCGTGGGGCGCTCCCGTCGCATGGAGCGACCACCCGGGCGTGCGAGAGGCCACCGGTGGCCTGGGGGTGCCGATTCCACCGGGCGATTTTTCGGCGCTCCGCGACGTCGTGCGCAGGTTGGTCGAAAAGCCACTTGAATTCCAGCAAATAGGTGTTGCGGGCCAACTATTTGTAGCGTCGAACTACGACTGGCGGCAGGTTTGCACAGCTTGGAGCCAACTTCTCGAAGTTTCGGGGCGCAAGGCCAAATAGGCTCATACCTGCATCGTATTCGGGCATGAAAATGGCGTCTCCGAGAGGAGCCATGACCGACCGTTAGAACAGCAATGGCTTTTTTTGCGGTGCGCTTTCCTGCTGCTTTTGCGACGCAAGGACGTTCTCGGAGTGTGCCTTGACGAGCGTGTGCTGGGCGGGCACGGTGGGTCATCCGTTGCCCACGAGCAGGGTCGTGTGTCACTGAACGGTCCGACTACTCCGGCGCGTGAAGCGCCGTCCACCAGTCCTCGAAGGCAGGGGTTTTGACCACCGCGTGCAGTCGATCGGCGACCACCTGTGCGGTGGTCTCGGTCCACACGTCGAGCAGGCCTACTTCTTCGAGCCAGGCCCCTAGCGTACCGTCACCCACTTCGTCCATCAGGGCGGCGACCCGCGTTTCCGTGCGGTCGACAAAATCGTTGGTCTGAATGGCCGCGCTGACGGCTCCGCGGACCAACTCTAGGATCTCTTTGGGGCCGAGCTTGTCGGCCTCGCCTACCAATTCAGAGATGGGCGTGTCGAGCAGCACATCTAGAATGCTCACTCGAAGGTTCGCGAAGCTCTCTGCATGTTCGGGATCGGCCAAATATCGGGCCACAGACCGCACTTGTTCACTTAAAGCGCCTCGAACAAAGTCGCCGACCCTTCCATCCATGCCGTGTCCGACCTCTTCTCGAACTGCGCCCATGATGTCTTCGGCCATACCGCTCACGCGCCCGAAGCCACCGAGTAGGCCCTTGCCGCGGCTGGCGGCCCGTCGCCCGAGGCCGCCGAGCTTGTCGTCGACGTTGGTGATTCGTTTTCGGAACCGGTTGATGCCATCGGTGAGGATGTGTCTGAGCAAGTCGCGGATAGCCGGCTGGTCCACCAGCCGATGGGTGAGTTGCTCGTTGGCGGACCAATTCCGCAACAGCAGTTGACGCAGGGGCTCGTCGACCTCTTCTGGCATCATCGAGGAAAGTTTTCGTTCGTCATCGCTCCATCGTCCGCGTTCGGCGTCGATGCGATGACTCAACCACTCGGTGGCGCTTGGAGCGGTGGCAGCTTCGAGAGCTGTAGCGATTTGACTGGCTATCCACCGAGGACTTGCCACTTCTCGAAGCGGTGTCGCTGTGGCTTCTTGGACGACCAGAAGGGCCAGCTCATCGACGGCGAGTCCGGCGCGTAGCCGCTTCAGTCCGAGTTTTGCGGTGTTGTTCACGAAGTCTCCAGAGTGGCTGGGAACCTAGCTTAGGCGGCGTCCGTTTGCTGTGAGGGAGCGTGGATGCACGCGGGACCCGTTTCACAATCTCCGCTCAAAAGCCTTGCTCTGCTCTCAGATCACGACCATGGGTAATCACGGTCGGCGCGCGGCGCCTCTAGGGGACTTCAAGATGTCTCCGCCACGGTGTGTACGCTGGTAGGCCTGAGGCGGAGCGCCGGTGGCGCCGGCCAAGGTCGCATGACCGGCTTCTGGGGCTGCTGGCGGGACTTTATTCTGGTGCCGCTTCTGCTTCTGCTTCTGCTTCTACTTCTGCAGGAGCTGCGGGAGGTGGTGCCGCCGCTTGTTTCTTCGCGTGTGCTTCGAGCGCCTCAATCTTTTCAGTAAGGTGCGCTGTGTTGACTTTTTGGTTCACCGCCGCGTGATGAGTCGCTAGCGACATCCCGGCGAGGATTTGGGTCTGGTTGTAGTTGTAGGCGTTAAGCATCAGGGAAAGTACGGTGAGGACGAATGTTACCGTCACGATGGTCGGCGTATTTTCGGTGTTTATGATGGAATTAGGTAGGGACATCTGCTCTCCTTGAGAAGTTCCATGAGGTTAGGTGAGTGGCTCGGGGGCGTCAATGTCTGGAGGAAATCGTGGCGATTGCATGGGTGCGTAGGGTATCGAGTGGAATGGCGGGTGCGTTGGTCGCGATCCCGCCTCTGCGGCCAGTCGATCTGCGGAAAGCCGAAAAGCAACACACACGATATGTGGAAGGTATGGAATGGCTTGGCTTTGATGTCCGGGTCATTGCGGCGGACGATGCGCTGCCCGACTGCGTATTTGTTGAAGACACGGCGGTGATCATACCTGGACACGGCATTTTAACCGTATGTGCGGAATACTCGAGGCGACCGGAGTCGGTCGCAGTACGCCGGGTGCTGTCGGCGGCGGGCATCGCCTTGTCTGTCCCCACGAGCGATTCGCCTCTCGATGGCGGAGACGTCTTGCAGATGGGGCGAATTTTCTTTGTGGGTTTGTCGGATCGGACCTCGGCTGATGGCGCAGCGGCACTCGAACGAGCATTTCAGCCGCTTGGATTTTCCGTCATTCAGGTTGAGCTTCCAAAAGGAACGCTGCATCTCAAGTGCGTGGTGACAGCGCTCTCTGATGACACATTGCTGCTGGCCGACGGTACCTTGAGCCCCGACGTGTTTGAGGGGTATCATGTGATCTCCATTCCTTATGAAGAGCGGTACGCGGCCAATGTGGTTGCCCGGAATGGTCGGGTGTTGATGTCGGCTGGGTATCCGCGAGCGGTGGCGGCAGTCGAGCGCGCTGGATTTCAGGTGAGGGTGCTGCAGATGTCGGAATTCCAGAAAGCCGACGGCTCACTCACTTGTTTGTCGCTTCGTCTTTATTGATGGGGGTCCACGTTTCGTACTTTTTGGCCGGGGCTGGCCCAGCGAAGACTTGAATGGCCACCAGCGTCTCGGGGCCGTTGGCGTACGATACTTCCGAATTGGCTGGCATGAGCACCGCACTGCCCGGTCGAAGTTGAAAGCTCCGCCCATCGACCAGCAGGGTTCCGCCGCCTTCGATGATCACGATGTACTCTTCGGGTTCATCTCGATGCGGTGGAATTTCGGCCAGTGGTGATAGCTGCAACTGAGCGATAAATGCATTCTCTCCCTGCAGCAGCATGGCCACTTGTCCCAAGTCGTTGGGAGCGGCCCTACGCTCGGCGGTGGAGACCTCGGTGATTTGAGCGGGGATGGTGTTCTGTTTTGGCGCCGTAGCGGCGGGGGGATCAAGAGCAGCCGCAGGCTCAGTTGAAGCACAAGCTCCCAGGGCAAACAGTAGGAGAAGCGGGATCGGTCGGGGCATTGGGGCTCCAAGATGTCGGGGGATCTGTGCGGAGGAGGGGTTTGGGCAGTACACTGCTCTGCCCTGGTCGACCATATCCAAGACTCTCCGCAAGTCCACGCGCTCGCGCTGTGCCAAGTGGTGGGTGTCAACGCCATGCATGCCCGGGTTCCGGCGGCGCTTAGGCGGGCCATGGGGGACCTTCAACGCGTCATTGACGAGACCCTAGTCCAAGAACAGGGGCAACGGCTGAAGTCGCCGGCACGTGGTGTGTTGAGTGCCTGGCCCGATGTGCGCTCTGCGATCGCTTTTGCGACCGATTTACAGCTACGACTGCTTTCGGCCAAGTGGCCCGACACACTATTGTTGCGTCCGGAAGCTGCCGAGGTCCTCGGAGACCAAGGTGAGACGCTTTTTCGGGGGCTCCGAGTTCGGGTAGCGGTTCATATTGGGCTGGTCGATCGTCACACAGGAGAAGATGGCGACACCGTAGGTGGTCCGGCCGTTTACCAGGTGGCTCGAATCGCAGCGACGCTGCACGGTGGGCAGGTCGTGCTGTCCGACGCCGCATGGCGATCCGTAAAGAGCATGCCCCAACGGATGGTGCTCCGAGATTTAGGTGACCATCGGCTCATTGGGGTCCGCGGAATCGGTCGTCTGCACCAACTGATGCCGAGTCAACTAGACGAACGCAGCTTTCCAACACTGCGGACTCTCGAGGTTACTCGCACTAATGCACCGAATCTCTCGTCGAGCTTCATCGGCCGGGATGGAGACCTGCAGGCGCTCGCCGAGCTCGGGCGATTTGGGGTGCGAGCGGTGACGGTCATCGGCCCACCTGGCGTGGGAAAATCCAGGCTGTTGGCTCAATACGCGCGGGTATTCGGTGGACGGTTCGTCGAAGAAGGCGGTGGCGGAACCTGGTTTTGTAAGATCGAAGGCGATGGCGTCGAACACGTGATGCACAGCGTCGGTTCTGCGCTAGGGATTGCGGCGCGATTTGAAGGTTCCGTCGACGCGGTGTTGTCTCAAGTGGGCTACGCGCTGCGCTCCCAGGGCAAGATGTTGTTGGTCATCGATGGGGTCCAAGGCGATCCGACGGCTTTGCGTGCGGCCTTGGCTGCGTGGCTGAAGACCGCACCTGAAGTACAGTTCTTGGTCGGAGCATCGGGACGTCTAAATTTGCCTGGAGAAGTTGCTTATGAGCTGGAAACCTTGCCCCGTGCTGCCGCGGTATCGGCCCGGAATGCCGATGCTGTGCGTCTGTTCGTGGACCGGGCCCGACGCTCGTCGAGAGACTTCCAGGCCAAAGAACCCGAACTGATCGCCGAGGTGGTGAACTTGCTCGGGAGCAACCCGCTGTCGATCGAACTTGTGGCCGGATTGGCGCCCAGTGTGTCGTCAAACGCGATGTTGGTCGCTCTACAGCAGTGCGGACCGAGAGTCTCCGATGTGGTTGACATGATCTGGCGACACTTGGCGCCGGATGAGCAACACTTGTTGGTGGCCTGTGCGGTGTACCCCGGGGGATTCGACCGACGTGCTGCCGAGGCGATGATCGATGGCGACGAGCAACCTGGCCACGCACAGGCCTTGATCGATAGTCTGGTGTCAAGAGGCCTGATCAATGCCGAAGAGGACCCTCGGGCTCCTTGCGTATGGCGGTTTCGCATTCCAGGGGCTGTGCGTCTACAGGCGCTCGCGCAGATGGGGGAGGAAGAGACCCTCATCCATGAACGTCGCTTCGCAGACCGGGTGCTGTTGCTGTGTGCACCCTGGGCTTCACGGGCGATGGATCGGGACAGTCCCGAGGTGTTGGCTAGGTTGGGGGTCGAATTCGAGAACCTCGTTGCCATCGCGAGATGGGGTGGCAGCGAAGATCTGACGGCAGAAGATGTGAATCGGGCGCTTCGGGCAGTCACGATCATGGCGCCTTTGGTGCAGCGTGCGGGACCCTTGGGCTTGTTCCGAATCATCGCACGTCAGGTGCTTAGCCGTGCAGACTCGATGTTGGGAGCCGATCCTCTGTTGCAGGTTCGGGCGCTCATCGCTCAAGCCCAGGGGGACAGATCACCCTCCCGACGCGAGAAGAGCATCTCGAGTCTCCGGCGGGCGGTGGATGTTGCCGTTCGCTGGGGGGACCTAGAGGGTGCCGGAAGGGCTCGATACGTAGATGGGCTGATCTGCATCGAAGATGGACAGCTCGCCCCTGCGACTCAGGCGCTTCAAGGGTCCATCGAGATACTCGGTGAGGCAGGGGCCGCGGGGCACCAGGCGATGTCCATGGCCCTCTTGGCCATCGTTTACACGGATACGGGTCGCTTCGATGATGGCGTGGCGTTGATCTCCGATGCCACCGACACCCTGCGTAAGTTGGGATGGCGCCGGGAGCTCGCGATTGCGCTCTCGGGTCTTGGTCTCATGTGGCAACGGCGGGGTGATTCGGTACACGCGCGCGCCTGCTACCGAGAGGCGGCCCGAATTCACCGAGAGATGGGGAATCAGAAGCTGTTAGCCACGTCATTGGTAAACATAGGCGTGCTCGATGTTGATCAAGGGCGCTTAGCCGACGCCAAGCGGGCGTTGCACGAGGCCCTTGCCAGCGCCCGGGGCTCGGGGGCTCGCAATGCCGAGGCCACCGCATGCGCCACCCTGGGCGTCATTGCCCTGGAAGAGCAGCAGATCGACGAAGCCCGTCGACTCCTGATCGCGTCCCTGGCCATCAACCGCAACCTCCAGAATCCCCGTTCCGAGGCGGTTAGCCTGGGATATCTGGCCGTCATGCGAACCTTTGAGGGGGCTTACGAGTTGGCCCGCGAAGGCTTGGAGCGGTCGATCCGGAAATTGGGTCCCGAGGGGCCTCCCGGCATGCGGGCCGTTTTTCTCGGTTGGTGGGTGGCTGGCACCTGCGCCGACGAAAACCCGATCCTGGCGACGACCCGCTGGATCGAGGCGTGTGTCGCATCCGAAATGGCCAACGAACCTCACCTGGCGATGGCATTGTCGGTTCTCGAGGGCGCGCTCCTGCTCGCCTCGGGTCGTGAAGACGCCGAACAGATCCTCTGCGAGCGGCTGGAGGCGACGGCTGGGGTTCCCGATGCGGATTTGCGTTTGGCACGTCGCTACATTTCTACCCTGATCACGACGCCGACGGCGTAGCTCCTCGAGCCCACAGGGTCATGGCTACGGCGGCGAAGAGTAGCGCCCCCAGCGCCAGAGGCGGTGGAACATTGGGGAGATAGACGGCGGTCACGACGGCGGCGCTCCTGGCGATCGCAGCGGTCCAGATACTACCAGTCTGCTGAACAATTCCGGTGAGTGCGATACCCTGAAGTATCCCTCCGAGGGGATCGAAGGGGCTCTTGACGGCGGTCCAGGCGGCGACGGCCCAGGCAGGTCCCACACGCTCCTGCAACCAACCGCGAAACAACAGTTCATCGGCGAGGATGGCCGTCAGACCGATGAACGGACCTGTCCAAGAGGGCCAGAGTGCCGCGGCCATTCGCAGCCGAGCTTCTTCGCCGAAGTGGAGCACTGTGGAGGCCATAGACCATTGGGAACCCGCGGCTAGAAGCGCGCCCACCACTAGACTTACAACGACCCCTGTGACCGTGGGCTGTGAAAACCATCGAGGTCGGTCAGTACGCTGCCGCAACAGCCACAGCGCAGTCACCGCGAAAAGACCAGCGGCTCCCGCGAGCACACCCGGAGGTCGAGGAAGGGTCTCGCTTAGGTGGGCATTACCGGCGATTCCCCATAACAGGGGGATGAGCAAAGCGGGCCACCAGGCCATGGCGGCGACGATGGTGGTGCGAAGCGCGAATGCCCAGCGAGCCGAGGTTCCGCTGGTTTCGAGGTTCTCTTCGAGGTCGGTGGAGGTGGCGTGGAGTAGCCAGGCGGTGAGGGCCAAGGTGCTTGCGGTGGCCACCAATGCCGGAGCTGCCCCGTTTCCCCAAGTGGAACCGGCTGCGATGAGGGCGCCTCCCATGGGGATCGCCGCACCTACCAATGGGATGTCCTGTCCGACGATCCAAGCGATCGTACCCGTGACCCCGACAATGGCTGGCAGAACCCGAAGGGTGACGGTGGTGCCGCCCATGACGTCCGAGGCCTGCCGTACCAGCCAAAGCCCAAGGGCCACGAAGCTAAGGGGCACTGTAACCATTGGCAGCAACCACCAGCCCATGGAAAGTCGGCCCAACACGATGGTGACGAAAGCGGCCATGAGCGCTGAGCTCGCTCCGAGTCCGCCCCACGCGAGCCACTTTCCGAGGACGACTTCGAGGCGGGTCACCGAAGCGGCGAGCAGGGCGATGAAGGTTCGACCGGATCGCTCTCCTCCGATGCTCGCCGAGACGGCCCCGGTGAGGGTGGACGCCGACAGCAGCGCCAGAAACATGGAACGGCTGGGCATAGACGGTGGGGTCTGGTGGATGGAGAGCCCCACGGGACGCGGGTCGGTGGCGTCGAGGGTGTTGCGGATGACGGTCGGCACTCGCGTTGTCGTGACCTCCACCACATTGTTCGCGTTCGCGAAGTGGAGCGCTTGGGGGGCGTCCTCTTCGGTGACGCCATCGAGGGCCAAGATGGACGAAGGCACCTCCCCGACGGCCGCTATCTTCGTCGGGATGAACTGCGAGGCGACCCTGCCAATGCCCTGTTGGGGCGCCCCAGAGATCGGCAGCATGAGGCCGACCATGACGGCCGGCAGGACCCAACCTCGGCGACCCTTCAGCTCCACCAGCCGGTCTCGGTGTGCGATGGCGACAACTCGAACAGGCCGAATCATCCTTTCCCTGACCTCCAGCCAAACCCCGCCCCCGTGAGGACTCCGGACGCCAACGTGAGGCCCAATGGAGACCAGCCGCTTCCGCCGGCGAACACCGACGCGAGAGGAACATACGGCGCGATCGCCAGCGCGCTAAATCCTACGCCAAACAATGCGGTCGCCGAGGTGAGGGCGAAGGCGAGGGGACCGCTGAAGCCCTGTTTGGTGCCAGCGGTACCGATCACGATAATGCCGAGGGTCATGGAGCCACCACACGCCGCGATGCCATGGCGCATCAATTGCAGTGGGTTGGTCACTCCGATGATCGCGTCGAATATTGCGATGCTGTATCCCAAAAAAATAGATAGAACCAGGGTTCCAGCGATCCATCGAGCGGCCCCGGGGACCCAGCGGCTGATCGGAAGGGAGAGTTCGGCTTCTAGGGTGCCGTCATCTCGATCGCGTGCCACCATTCCAATGCCAAAGACCACGCCGTAGAGCGCGAATAGAATAGTGATAATCTGGACAAAGGTCGTTCCGGCCAGGGACGACTGGTCTGCACCGGGTAGCTGTTTTGGCGGTACGGGGCGCCACGCCGAGCCGTGGTGTTTTCTAACGATGCTTTCGAGGGACACGCTGCCGCCATCGCCTTGGGTCAACCAGAGGGTTGTGCCATCGGTGCCCGCCCACACGTCTCCGCGTTTGACTGCGGCGGCCGGGTCGTCAACCCAGATGAGCTGGAACTCTGCGGCCGTCAGTTCGCGTGTTAGCTCTGCCGAGAGCGTGGATGGAATTGCGACCGTGGCCGGGCTTTTTAGCAGGACCACCACCACCATTGTTCCGACGAGTGTGCCCGCGGTGAGCACGGGCGGCCAGAGCATGCTGCGCACCACCATGCCCTCGCGAAACAGTCTGCGAATCATGATTTGACAGAGAGCGAGCAGGGCGGGGCCATCGCGGGGAGAGATCACGGCGTGTGTACCAGCGCGACGAAGGCGTCGTCGAGGGACGACGTTTTGGACTGTGCCAACACCTCGTCGAGGGTTCCTTCGGCGACCATCTTTCCGTGGTTCACCACGCCGATCCGGTCGATGACGCGCTCGACCTCGCCCATGATGTGCGATGAAAGGATGACCGTCCGGCCCGCCTCGGCCTGTTCCCGAATCAGGGACAACACTTCGCGGCGGCCATGCACATCGAGGCCATCGGTGGGTTCGTCGAGCAGCAGTACCTGGGGCTGGTGCACCAAGGCTCGAGCCAACACCACACGACGCTTCATACCGGTGGAGAGCTCGCCACAGGCCATATCGGCGTAGCTCGCGGCGCCCATGCGTTCCAGAAGTGCGTCAGCCCGATTGTTTCCGTCGGTGACGCCCTGAATTCGCGCGAACAGTCGAACCACCTCTCGGGGAGAGAGTCGTACGGGGAGCCCGGCCTCGGCGGGGACGTAGGCGAGCACTTCGCGGGCACCCATGGGATTGCTGTTGCGATCGACACCTGCGACGGTGATGGTTCCGGAGTCTGCTTCGGCTAGGGTGGCCAGGATGCGAAGCGTCGTGGTCTTCCCCGCTCCGTTTGGGCCGAGTAACCCATACACCTCGCCAGCTTTGACCGCCAGACTGAGATGGTCGACTGCGACGACCTCGCCACGGCTGGCTGTGTGGAAGCGTTTGACCAAGTTTTCGAGAATGAGGCCGTGTGTCATTGCCACCAAGGTAGCCCAGGACATTGTTCGACGTCGCTCGAAAGTCTCGCCGACTGGATAGGTTCGGTGGGCGCGTTACAACTGCGGCGACCCGGCGCCCAATGGGCACGGAGGACCTCTTGAAGTTTGCGCGCAACGCCATCCAGGGCGCAACCGGTGGAATCATCGCCGGTGCAACAATCGGCCTCATCGAGGCGGTGTACTTACTGGTCAACACCGGTAGGCCCGACCTGTTGGCGCCGCTCTACGGCGTTGTGATGTACGGCTTCCTGGGCCTGGCCCTCGGCCTCGTGGCGTCGGTGTTGGTTACCCCAGTCGGCAAGTTCAAGCCCTACGACGAAGGGGTTGCTTGGGGGATTGGCGCGTGTGGCGCGGTCACGCCCATGGGGTTGCTAATTCTAAAGTCCTACGTCAATACAACGCTTTATCTCGATCAGGGCATCCCCACTTCGGGCATGGTAGGCATCTATGTTGTCGTTGGCGTCGCCGATCTGCTGATGCTGACGGTCGTGGCGAAGATTGTTCAGGGTCCCGCCAAGGCGATGCTGGCCGCGAAGGGCCTTTTGGGGCTTTGGGGCGCGATGATCGGAACCACAGCTGCCATCAATGCCATTCCTTTAGGGCAATCGGCTCACGGAGAGTGGGCGCACGATAAGGCAGTCCCAACCGGGTTCTCAGAGCGTCCCAATGTGCTGATTATTCAGGTGGATTCCCTACGAGCGGACGCACTGGGCGCCTACGGTTCCGAGGGCAATCCGACGCCTGTCCTGGACGCCTTGGCCGCCGACGCAGTGCTGTTTGAGCAGGGCTTTGCCCAGGCCTCGTCGACGCGGTCCAGCACGGCTTCCTTGATCACGTCGACTTTGCCGGCTGTCCATGGTGCCGACGTGGCTTCCGCTCCGCTGTCCATGGACCGTGTGACCTGGGCCGAGCACCTCCGCGCCCAGGGGTATGCCACGGCGTCATTAGTCAATCACCCAGGATTCACCGGTCAATCGAACTTCGACCAGGGCAGTGAGTCGTACGTCTACGAAACGCCGAATTACGCATTTCACGCCTCCCAATCTGCTTCGGCGCTCGTCCTTTACAAGACCGTGCTCGATCTGCACGGATGGGTGCTCGATGGCCCCAAAGATGTACACGCATACTACCAGCCCGCCGCTCGCGTCTTGGACGACGCCAAGCGCTTCATTTCCGCCAATCAGCAAGGGCGTTGGGGCCTGTTTGTCCAGCTGATGGAACCCCAGGCTCCGTACTTCGAACACCCGGTGATGAGCGTTGAGGGGGGCGCGGACTACAACGGTGCCGCTATCGTGCAGATTCAAGATCAGCCGAAAGACGACAGCCCCGAGAACATCGCGCGGCTGAGAAAGGCCTATCAGACCGAGGTGCGGTTTTTGGATGCCCAGCTGGCGGGGTTTGTCCAATGGCTCAAGGACGAAGACCTGTACAACAACACCCTCATTGTGCTCACCTCGAACCATGGTGAGGCCTTCTACGAGCATGGCGTTTGGGGGCACGGGACGTCGTTGCACGTCGAGCAGACACACATCCCCATCGTCGTTAAGTTGTATGGCAACGAGCTCGCAGGCATCCGCGTACCTTGGTTGGTGCGAAGCATCGATATTGTTCCAACGGTCGCAGCCGAGCTGGGATTGCCGGCCGATTCGGCATGGTCAGGCGTTGATCTCATCGGAGATGTTCGCCGATGGGCCACACCTGAGCCGGTGGAAGAAGCGGTCGTCGAAGGCGAAGACGAGGCCCTCGATGTCGAGGATGTGGTCGTTTCCGAAGAGGCCTCTGCGGATCCCTTAACTGCAACAGTTGATGTGGCGGTGCTCGAAGCGCCGGCCGACCCCTGTGAAGCCTACTTCCACACCTACGGTCGGGTGGTTCAGTCCGAGCAACACGATCATGGGGTCGTTCACTTCAGTGTTCGCGAAGGGGGGTTTGCCTACCTGGCCGTCGGCCAAGCGGATGGCACCACAACTGAATTCCTCTACGACCTGGTCGAGGACGCTGCCGAGGTCGAGAACCTAGTGGGCAACGAGGGCGCGCGATGTGGGGTTCACTTCGTCAACGTGCTCGAAACACGGCAGAACGAGCGGTAGTCGAACAGAGTGCGAGCCAATCCCCACAAGGGGGTTATTGGGCGTCTTGCTTCGGAGGCATCCCCATGAGCCAGCTGCACAGCTACCTTCAGGACCAATGGGTCACCGGCACCGGCGCCGGACGCGCGTTGGTTGACGCAACCACCGGCGATACCGTCGCTACGGCCAGCACGGAGGGGCTCGACCTGAAGATGGCGATGGAGCACGGTCGCAACGTGGGCGGTCCTGTGCTCCGCGCGATGACCTTCGCCGAGCGCGGTGCAGTGCTCAAACGGATGTCCGAGGTCATCCACGAGAACCGCGAAGCCCTCATCGTTGCTTCCCGTCAGGGGGGCACCACCCGCGGCGACGCCAAGTTCGACATTGACGGTGCCTCGGCGACACTCTCCTACTATGCGTACCTCTCTCGCTCCCTTGGCGATCGCACGTTCTTGCTAGACGGAAAAGCTGAGAACGTACTGCGCTCTGCCCGCTTCGTGGCCCAACACATCTTCGTGCCTCGCCATGGTGTGGCCGTGCACATCAACGCATTCAACTTCCCCGCGTGGGGCATGGCCGAGAAGGCCGCGGTTTCTTTGCTCGCCGGCGTCCCCGTGGTCACCAAACCGGGAACCGCCACCTGTCTCCTCACGGTCAAAGTGGTCGAGTGCTGGGTAAACGCGGTAATCTTGCCCGAAGGCGCGCTGCAATTGGTCACGGGCTCCATCGGCGATCTGCTCGATCACGTGGGGCCCCAAGACTGCGTGGCCTTCACCGGCGGAAGCAAGACGGCCAAGGTTGTGCGTGGTCATCACGCTGTGGTGGCGAATAACTGCCGGGTGAACATCGAGGCGGACTCCCTCAACGCGTCTATCTTGGGCCCCGACGTCGAAGTCGGTTCCGACACCTGGTGGATGTTCATAAACCAGCTGTCTACCGATCTTACCCAGAAGTGCGGCCAGAAATGCACCGCAGTTCGCCGCATCTTCGTGCCCGAGTCCCTCGCAGACGCCGTGGTCGAAGCGCTCATCGAGAAGCTGAACGACGTGGTTATCGGCAACCCGGGCGACAAGGGCACCAATATTGGCCCGGTCTCCAGCCCCAGCCAACAGCGCAGCGTGGTGGCCGGTATCGCGTCGCTCTCCGCGGCCGCCGATCTGGTCTGGCAAGCCGAAAATGTGCCCGAGGGCGGCTGCTTCGTGCGCCCCAGCCTTTTCCGCTCCGATAAGGGCGCCCACACGGAGTACGTGCACGAGCACGAGGTATTTGGACCGGTGGCCACCATCCTCACTTGGGCCGGTAACGCCAGCGAAGTGGTCTCGATGGTTGCTCAGGGCGGCGGCGGTCTGGTCTGCAGCGTGTACAGCGACAAGCGCAAGTGGTCCAGCGAAGTCATTCTCGGCTTGGCCCCTTGGCACGGTCGCATTCACTGGGGCTCCAAGAAGGTCCACGATCAAAGCCCCGGACCCGGAACAGTGCTTCCCAATTTGGTGCATGGTGGCCCCGGTAAGGCTGGCGGTGGCGAAGAGCTGGGCGGCGTACGCGGACTCCAGTTCTACTGGCAACGAACCGCAATCCAGGGCGACTGCGGCCTCCTCGATAAGATCCTCGACTGATCAAGGGTAAACCTTCTCCTTGACGAGATCCCTCATTCCTGGCATGACTAGGAACAAGCCTCTGCTTTGGCGGTACCTCCCTGGTGCCCCTTGGTGGCGGCCGTAGTCCGCATCCTCTGCGGCGCTATTCACGCTCCCCGCGTATCGAAAATCCCTCCCTCCCTCCTCCCTATCCCCGGATGTCCCATGCAACTCATGGAGCCCCCCGAAGGCCTTCCCTTCGGCCTACTTGTCCTCTGTAGTGGCAGCTTGCTGCTCAACGTCGTGCTGCTAGGTGCGCTGTTTGCCGGGGGCGATGCGCCGCCAGAGGCTGTCGCCCAAGCGACGCCCGTCGAAGAAATTGCCGCGCCTGACGACGCCGTAGTTGCCGCGATCGCGGAAGAGGTCGCTCCAGTTGCGGCACCCATCCCGGAGGGTCTCAGCGTCATCCACGCCGACGTCTCTCATTCGTTGGCCCGGACCTTTCAGACCGTCGAGCCTGAGCGCGCCGACGTCATCTCCGCCATCTACGCACGTCTCTTCGTGTGGGACCTCGATCTTCGTCGCGACCTTCAAAAGGGCGACCAAATCGCGCTGGCTTACGAGTGGGATGGCGAGCTCGCCGAGATTCCAGTTGCTAGCTACAAGTCCAAAAAGCTGGGCAAAACGCTCAAGGCGTACCGATTTATGGCCACTGGCGACGATTACGCGTCGTGGTGGGATGCAGAGGGCGTCGAAGTGCCCCATCGCCTCAAGGTTACGCCGCTTAACAACTACCAGCAGGTCACGAGCCTGCTGAAGGACCGTCCCACACACAAGGGCATGGACTTCAAGGTTGAAGTGGGCACGGATGTGGTATCGCCCAAGGCGGGTACGGTCGTGCGCACGGACTGGAACTTCAAGTACAACGGAAACTGCGCCGAGGTGAAGTTCGACGACGGGACCCTCGCGCGCTTCCTGCACTTGTCCAACACGGTTGCCCAGCCTGGCCAGCGCCTGTCGGCGGGTGCTGTGGTTGGTTTGTCCGGAAACACGGGCCGCTCGACTGCGCCCCACCTGCACTATGAACTCGAAAAAGCGGGCCAAGTCGTCGACCCAGTGACGTACCACGGCACCCGTCAGCGAGAGCTTGGCGCCGCCGATCTTGAGAAATTCTTGAGCCAAGTGCCCGAGCTCGATCGTCTGCTCGAGCGCGACACCTAATTTGGTGGACCCACGCATTTTGCGTTGACGGTGTGTCTCTTCGTGTCGAAGGTGTAGAAGAACGGTGGCTTGTGTCGTCGCCATTCGGTACGCTGTAGGTATGGAGCAGGAAATGCTGGACCAAATCAATCAAGCCATCGAAGACATTCGCCGCATGGCGCAAGAGCTCGCAGCGGCTGTTGGTGACGCCCTCATGCCTCAACCCAAGCCGGTTCCGGTGCCAGTGCGGGTCCCTGTTGACGGCGAGCGTCGGCAACGTTCTCTGTAGGTTTTTGGCGACTCAGTCGGTCTGGGGGAGGCAGCGCTGCTCGATCCGATGAACACTGGTGTTGCGATCTTCGCCACTGCGCTGGCGATCACCGCTGGTGTGATCTACTGGCCGCGTCCACCTAGCTTGGACGGAGAGCGCTGGTTCAAGGTGATTCTCGCCACACTTTTTCGTGGGCAAGTCGAGGCCGAAGAGGGCGATGTCGACGCTTGGGAGGGCCTGGTTCGAAGTTTTGTTCCATACCATCCGGCGGGCCGACTACCTGAGCGCAAGGTCCTCAACCCAAAGGCCACCGCGCCGGGAGCCTGGCTACCTGGCGAGCTACTGCTCACCCAGAACTTGGCTGCGATCGACGATATCGCAAAGCGTTGGGCGCTGCTGTACGAGAGCGAGGCGGGCATTGAGGCGCGCCTCATCGACCCCTTCGAATTGGGCGCGACCTACAATCCAAAGTCGCTGGGCGATCCCGCCTGCACCTGGGATGCGCTTGCGCTCTGGGGGGCAGGTGATGTGACTTTTCGTGATGCGCTGCTCAAGCGTGTGGGCGCCAAATGGCTGCTGATTGAAGGACGCCCCGACCGCCTCGCTGGGCCGTCGGTGCTCGACGCCATGGCTGCAGAGCTGGGCGATCGGGCCGTGCGGGTACCGTGGGTAGAGGCGCCCCTCGTCGATGGGGTGCAAGCAGTGGGGACGGCGCTCGAGCAGGTGATTCAAACGTGGCGGGACCGGGTGATTGTGGTTAGCGAAGAGGCAGGTACAACCTTGGTACTACGCACGCTCGCTGCAAACGGGAACTTTCGCGATCCGCTATTGGCCGTGCTGTCCGTGGGGGGCGTCGTGGGTGGGCGCGAGGGTGAAGAAGGACCTTTTGGAGAAAAGGTCTGCGACGATTGGGTAAAGGCCTGGTTCACGTACGAAGGCCTGGATTCCGAGTCCGTGCGCCTCACACCGTATTTGTCGGTGCAGTTCCTCGATCGCAGTCAGGCTACTCCGGGTTCCGCCCACCTGCCCATCGCGGCGCAGCGATTTCCCGAGCCCCGCGATGACCACACGCTGCAAACACTCGAATCCGTGGATTTGGGCGTGCTTCCTTCAGATTCTGGGTTGCCAGTAGACCAGATTGCCCGTGGCCTGATCGCCGTCACCGGCTGCTGGGCGCTCAGTCGACGCTGACCTGGGCGCTTTGCCGCATTATAGGGCCGCACTGGAGGTCTCATGGCTCGTCCCATGCACCCGTTTCACCGTACCGAGCTCCTGGTTGGCGCCAACGCCTACGACCGCCTAACTGGGGCCCGCGTGGCCGTCATTGGCCTGGGTGGCGTCGGCGGCCAAGCGGCTGAAGCCCTCGTACGCAGCGGCGTGGGTCACATCACCATGGTCGACTTCGACCGGGTATGCGTCACCAATGTCAATCGCCAGATCCACGCCACCCGGAAAACGGTAGGCAAGCACAAAGCCGAGTTGATGGCCGAGCGTGCGAAGCACATTAACCCTCGGTGCGATGTGCGCGCGCTGACCATGTTCTACGAATCCAAGACGTCCGACGAGATCTTGGGCGAGGGGTTCGACGTCGTGCTCGACTGCATCGACAACATGACCGCCAAGCTTCACCTGCTTAAGTCCTGTGTTGAACGTGGGATACCGGTGATATCCGCGATGGGAGCGGGTGGGCGTATGAACCCTCTATTGGTACGCGTCACCGACATCGCTCAAACCGACGTCGATCCATTTGCGCGCATCGTTCGCGATGAGCTCCGGCGGGTGGGCATTACCACTGGTATTACCGCCGTGTGGACTGAAGAGTCGCCCAACGATCTCGACCAGGTGGCCCAGAGCAACTTCCGTTGCATCTGTTCGGGCCAGGACGAAAACGATAAGCACACCTGCGAATCTAGAATGCAGATTCAGGGTACCGTGGCGTGGATGCCGGCGATCTTCGGCCTCACCATGAGCGCTTCCGCCGTGCACTTACTGCTCGATCGTCCGATGACGGAGTCCAAACGCCGCCAACACCGTCAGCGACCGACCCAAAAGCCTAGTCGTGCTCGGAAGAAAGAGTTGATGGCCCAGGCGAGCGACGCGCAGACGTGATCGTCGCCGCGTTGTTCGCAGGGTTTGCTCGGGTGGGCGCACTTGGATTCGGTGGAGGACCGTCAATGATTCCGCTGATGCAGGCGGAGTGCGTCGGTGCGGGTTGGATCTCCGAAGCCGAATTCCTCGAGGGATTGGCGCTTGGAAACGCCTTACCCGGACCCATCGCCACCAAGATGGCGCTGTTTGTCGGCTGGCAGACAGCCGGCGTGTCGGGTGCGTTTGCGGCGATCTTGGGCGTGCTGCTTCCCTCGCTGGCGATGATGACCGTGCTCATGGCGGTGGTGGTTCGCTACAAGGAGCACCCGGCCATGGTTGGCGTACTCAAGGGTATCAAACCGGCGGTCATCGGGATGCTGGCCTTCGTGGTCTGGGACCTTGCGCCCACGGGCATCACCGGCGCGTGGACGGCGATGTTGGCGCTAGTGGCCTTCGGCGCGCTTGTATTAAAAGTGCATCCCGCGACGGTCATGGTCGCCGCCATGTGTCTTGGTGCCGTCGTGTGGCGTTCATGACCCGCACCAGTCGCATGCTCTCGCTGTATCGGGGTTGTAGGGTTCCCGTACTCACCCATACGGCGGGGCCAGGTCCAACGGGCGTGATCGCCGGCAATATGCATGGCGATGAGACCACCGGCTTGGCCACCTGCCTACGTCTCGATACACAGCTACCCAGCATACTAAGGCGCGGTAAAGTCGTTCTCTATCCTTCCCTAAACCCTGACGGCCTACGCGCCATGACCCGCTATTTCTCCGATGGCGTCGACCTGAATCGGTGTTTTCCCGGCGACGACAGTGGCAGCATCAGCAGCCAAGCGGCTCACCACATCTGGACCGACATGATGGGGCAGCAGCCCGCGGCGGTGCTCGATCTCCACGCGGACAGCGCCGATGCAGCGCCCTACGCGTTGGTCGACCGTGGCGTGCGGCTTGGGCCCGATCGCCAACCGTTGGAAGATGCGGCCCTCGGCCTCGCGCAAGCGACCGGTCTCCTCGTGTTGTGGGAGGATCCCGACGCCGAGTATATCCGCTACGGCATGGAGCATTCCCTGTCCGGGGCCATGCTGAACCACCGTATACCGGCCATCACTATCGAGGCGGGCCCCCGACGAATGGTGGCCCACGGCGCGGTGAGTACTGTCATCCGCGCGGTCGGCGAGGTCTTAGCTTCGTTCGACATGATGGATCCCATGTCGACAACGCGCTGGCAAGGGCCCAGGCTTCGTCGATGTGCGGCGCCAACCGCACAATCCGCGGGTGTGTTTGTGCCCGACTTCGCTCCTGGGGCATTTTTCGATGCGGGAGAGCAGATCGGCTCGGTCCTGGGCACCAGTGGCGCGGTCTTGGACCGCATCTTTGCGCCAATGGCGGGGTGTGTCATTTCTTGGGCCGAATGCGGTTGGATTTCGGGTCGAACAGCAGTGGGAACTCTGGGATTAGAGGAGAACTAATGGCCAAGCCGTTGGTGGTAAATGGGTACAGCTCGGGCTGGCTTCACAAAGGTTTTCCCTGGGTTTACGACAAGGAGGTTGTAAAGGGCGGAGGCGAACCGGGTCAGTTGCGCGAAGTGCGCGATGGTCAGGGCAAGCTCCTCGGTACTGCGCTCGTCGATCGCGGTTGGATTGCGGCGCGGGTGTATCGCCATGACGGCGGCCCCCTCGACAAGGAGTGGGTGTACAGCGTGCTCGATCGGGCTGCGAGCCTACGCCACCTAGTCATCGATCCTGAGACAGACGGTTTCCGATTGGTCAACGCCGAGAACGATGGCTTGCCCGGCGTTCGAATCGACTGGTGGTCCCATCATGCGGTGGTCATCCTGGACTCGCCAGCCTGTGCCCCTCTGCTCGATCTTATCTGTGATTGGCTCGAGGAACGTCGACAGCCCCGTGGTATTCACCTGTGCTATCGCACCGATGGTCGAGACAACCGTGACTTCTCTAAAGTGAAGCCCGCTCCAGGACTTCTTCGTGGCCACGAACCGTCGGGTTCAGTGCGAGTTCGGGAGCGTGGATTGTGTATCGACGTCTTGCCTCAGGACGGACCCGATGTGGGATTGTACGCCGATATGCGTCAAGTTCGGGCTTTCTTGGAGCCGTTCTGGGGCGGCACGTCGGTGTTGAATACGTTTGCGTATACTGGTGCCTTCTCGGTGGCGGCCGCGCTCAACG
>JAACDH010000676.1 GCA_009936995.1 Rhodobacterales bacterium | reverse complement strand
TCGTCATCTTGGTTGACGATGCCATCTTCGTCGATGTCGCCTGTAGGGCCGTCGTTATCGTCTGCGTCTAGCCAGTCGAGGAGTCCGTCAGCGTCGATATCGCCGTCGCCTTCTAGGCCAGATGGGGTGCCGTCGCCGTCGTCATCGTCATCGAGGTAGTCTGCAACGGTGTCTCCGTCGGTGTCCCGTGGCGGGTTAAGGATAGGGGTGCCGTTGGAGCATGTCGGCTGCCACTCAAAGGTGTTGTTGTCGAACTGCAGCGTCCAAGGCTGGCCGTTTGCACACTCCCAGCCCGTCTCTTCGCGGGTGGAGAAGCCATCGCCGTCGTTGTCGTCGTCGAGAGCGTCGATGAAGCCGTTGCCGTCGGTGTCGACTGGTGCGGTGACGTCGCCCACTTCGACGGAGTCGAGGATGCCGTCGTCATCCGTGTCGGGATTTAATGGGTCGAGCAACAGGCTGTTTTCGTCGAGGGTGATCAGCCCGTCGAGGTCGGGGTCGCTGCTCAGTCCGTTGGCGGTGCAGTCCAACCAGTTGGGGATAAAGTCGCCGTCGTCGTCTCCGGTTCCCTCGTCGAAGTCGGAGATGCCATCACCGTCGCTGTCATCGTCGAGGTAATTGGGAATTCCGTCGGAGCCGGACAAGCATTCGTCGTCACCCAACCCTTCTAGGAAGGTGTCGATGCCGTCGTCGTCGTCATCGGTGTCGAGGTAGTCGGGCGTGCCGTCCCCATCGGAGTCGTCGTTGTCACAGTCGTTGTTGCCATCGATGTCTTCGTAGGGGTTGGGGACGCTGTCGAGATCCGAATCACCGGGCGGACATATGGCGGCTTGTGCGTTGAGTAGCCAGAGAGCGGAGATGAGCAAGGAACCCCCCAGGGAGCGATGGCGCTATCTCGGCGCAATCACGAGGAGACAAGGTACAACAGGGTCCAATCACACGCCAGACGGTGGCCATCGGCATACAGAAGGAGTCCGTGGAGCACAGCCGTTGAAACCTCCGTTCGATATCGCCGCAGATTTGGACACACCCGTGTCCGCATACCTTAAGCTAAGTCCACTTCGCCCCTGGTTTCTCCTTGAGAGTGTTGTAGGTGGCGATACGGTGGCGAGGTACTCCTTCATCGGCTTTGGTGAGGCCGATCAGGTGCACCTCGATCAAGACGGGCTGTGGCGGAATGGACAATGCCTTGACGAGGCAAAGGACCAAAAGGGCCTTCTAAAAGCTTGGCGTATGGCGCTCGCGCAGGCCCCGCGCCTAGGCCCCGACGTTCCCGGCGTACCCTTTAAAGGTGGTCTGGTCGGGGTGGCGGGCTACGATGTGGTGCGTCGTTTCGAGAAACTACCCACCCTCGCTAAGCTAGTGAAAGAGCCCGAGGGCGCTTGGGTTGCGCCTCGGTCCGTGTTGGTCTTTGACCATGTCACCCGACGCTGTGCAGTCCTACATGCGGGCACCGAAGCTGAACGTCAAGATATCCGTCGCGACGTTGTAATGGCGCTACGGGCTCCCGTCCCTTCCCGTCCCAGTCGTTTCGGATCCAGTGGATTCAAGACCGGCGGATTCAGCACGCCAACGCCGAGCATGTCCAAGGCCCAGTTCGAGGACGGCGTTGCCACAATCAAGAACGGCATCTTCGAAGGCGATGTGTATCAGCTGGTGCTGTCGATGGCTTTCCGCGGCGAATGCACCATGGATCCATTCCACGTGTACCGCGCCTTACGACTGCTAAACCCCTCGCCCTATATGTACTTCCTCGAGCTTGAGCAGTTCACCGTGGTGGGATCCTCGCCCGAGGCGCTGGTAAAGGTCAACGGTCGCGAGGCCGAGCTTCGTCCCATCGCCGGAACCCGCCCGCGAGGGAAGAATCCCGCCCACGATCTCCTCCTCGAGAGGGAGTTGTTGGCCGATCCTAAAGAGAGCGCCGAGCACGTGATGCTGGTCGACCTGGCCCGCAACGACCTGGGTCGGGTGGCCGTTCCAGGCACCGTGCGCGTCGATCCTTACCGAACCATCGAACGATACAGCCACGTGATGCACATCGTCAGCGGCGTCAAAGGCACCATCCGCGAAGGCGTCGACGCATTCGACTTGTTTGCGGCGACGTTCCCAGCTGGTACTGTGGTCGGGGCTCCCAAAGTGCGGGCCATGCAGATGATCGAGGAACTCGAGCCGGTTCGGCGAGGCATCTACGCAGGAACGGTGGGCTATTTCGGGCACGACAACGCCATGGACCAAGCCATCGCCATTCGCACCCTGTGGTTCCACGAGGGGCAGTTCGCCTATCAAGCGGGGGCGGGTATCGTCGCCGACAGCGTGCCCGAGCTGGAGCACGCCGAGATTCACCATAAGGCCGCCGCACTTCACGCGGCCCTCAAGCTCGCCGAGGAGGGGCTCTAATGGCCCGGGTACTGCTTCTCGATAATTATGACTCCTTCACGTTTAACCTCGCTCAAGCGTTGATGATTCTCGGTGCCGAGGTCGAGGTGGTGCGCAACGACGAAGTCTCGGTCGAAGCGGCTGTGGCCATGGAAGTTAGCCATGTGGTGATCTCTCCGGGCCCCGGACGTCCCGAGGACGCGGGCATCGCTATGGCGCTGATCGAGCAGACGATAGGTCAAAAGCCGCTGCTCGGTGTGTGCCTTGGGCATCAAGCGCTGGCGGCGACGATGGGCGGGTCCGTGGTCCACGCCCCACGTTTGATGCATGGTAAGTCTAGTCTGGTGCTTCACGATGGCACGCGTGAGTACGTGGGCATTTCCCAGCCCTTCCAAGCCGCTCGGTACCACTCTCTCATCGTACGGTCCGACGATCTTCCCACCAGCCTGGAGGTGTCGTCTCGAACTTCGGAAGGCGAAGTGATGGGCATTCGCCACCGTAGTCTTCCCGTTGTTGGCGTGCAGTTTCACCCTGAGAGTGTGCTCTGTCCCGAGGGTCCCAACATCCTCGCGAATTTCTTGAAGATGTAGCGTCGAAGCTTGCTTAGGTTTTTTTCGGTTCGGGGTTCGCGACCATCTGCGGTACCCTTGAGCTGGAGAATCTATGACGTTCTGGTCCTCACTTCTCAACCGTATGATCGGGCAGGCCGAGCCTGAAGCCCAGAGTGAGGAGCGCGATATCTTTACGGTGAGGCTGAAGGCCCTGGTCGAGACGGTGGGCTATTCTTGCGACCTCGACGATGAAACTTGGGCCCTTCGTTTTGAGGGTGGGCAGGTTCACTACTTGGGCAACCTCTACGACGCCTGGGCCGATCTCCCTCCCGAAGAACGGGAGTCTGCGCTTCTGTTCTTGGCCGAACAAGTTGTGCATATGGTGAAAGGCGGTGACGACGTCCCCGTTTGTTGGGAAGACGCGCAGACCATGGTTCGTCCCACGGTACGCGCCACTACCTACCATCCGCTGGTGGCCCTCGAAACCGAGGCCGAGCATGGCAACGTCGCGCATTCCGTGACCGTGGCCCATCGCCTCACCGAACATTTGGTCATCGAGCTGGTCATCGACTTTCCCAATACCATCGGCTCACTCGATTCGGACTTACTGGTGGCCTGGGGCGTCTCCACCGAGCGCGCCCTTGAGTTCGCGTTGGCGAATCTCCGCGCGGTCGACCCCGATCCCTTCGAACTGCTGAGCGCGGGTGTATTTTGTGCCCAAGTGGGCGACTGTTACGACGCCTCACGTTTGCTCATGGTCGACGAGCTACGTATGCTACCGGTCGCTGGAGACGTGGTTGTACTCGTCGCAAACCGCGACACACTGCTTATCTGTGGCGAACACGATCGGGCTGGCCTGCAGCTGCTCTTGGGGGCCGCAGCCCGTGCCTCGCAGCAGCATCGACTGGTCACCACCCGGCCCATTGTGCTCCGCGAAGATGGCTGGCATCCATGGAAAATGTCCGTCGACGACCCGCACTACGCGGCCTGGCATGAGCTGGCGCTTCGCGAAGTGGGAACGGACTATGCCCAGCAAAAAGACGCTCTCGATCAACTCCACGAAACCCATCGCGACGGTATCTTCGTGGCCAGCTTTGGCGCGATCAAACGCGACGAAGATGGCTGGGAACGCAGCCTCACCTACTGGGTTCCAGTGCCCTCTATGTTGCCCGAGGCCGAGCTGGTCGCTGTCAGCGGCCCGGCGAGTGAAGAGCCCGTGCTCGTGCTCTGGGCAGATGTGCTAGAGCTCGCCGGTGGCTTGTTGGTCAAAGTTCCCGACATGATGCCGGCTCGCTGGCGACATTCCGGCGCACCCGATGCGGCCACATTTGCCCGGCTGCTAGAGCGGCGGGTCGACACCATCGAATAGCTACTCTGGTGCCGAGAATCCGGTGAGCGTCACTTCGGACTCAATCAGGCTGGGCCAATCGTAGCGGCGAAGCTCCGAGCCAACGGCGCTGGGAACCTGCACGCGAAGAAGTAGGTTCATACTGCTTAAGTTCGACATCCAATTTCCGGTGGCGTCGCCCGGTTCGAGGACTCCTGGGAAGGCGGTCTTGGCGGCAGCCATCTCGCGGGCTTGATGCGGCAGGGAACCAGGCGGGCTGTTGTGACCCAGATTGGTGGCGTAGATGGAGAGCACATCGTTGCCCTCATCGACCACCTCTATGATGCGGGAGTGCATGGGGAAGTCGAGGGTGCTGGCCAACATCAACTCCCAGAAGCCCAGGGTTGGATCTACCCCGTCCCAGTCGCGAGGCATCAGGTGCTTGGTGTTGCTGTGCCCATGGCCGGTGATTAGCAGGAATACGCCTTCGGAGGCGGCCAAAATAGC
>JAACDH010000675.1 GCA_009936995.1 Rhodobacterales bacterium | reverse complement strand
GTCGACTTTGGCGATCCCGAGCGCGGAGACATCATCGTGTTTCGCTATCCTCGCGACGAGCGCATCACCTTCATTAAGCGCGTTGTGGCCATCGGTGGCGACACCATCAGCGTGAGGCGTAACCACGTCACCCTCAACGGTGACGCCATGCCTACGGAGTACATCTCCAAGTTCAAGGCTATGAATCAGCGTTGCGATCTCACCAGTCAGAAGCTCTACGAAGAGACGCTTCCGGGAATTACGCACTCGTTTCTCACCAATCAAGTCACCGGTAGCCTCTCAGAAATGAGCGAGATTACGGTGCCCGAGGGCCATGTCTTCGTGATGGGCGACAACCGCGACAACTCCGAAGACAGTCGCGCGTGGAAGTTCGTTCGCTTCGACCAGATCAAGGGCAAGGCGCACTTCGTCTGGTGGTCGTACAATGCGTGCAGCGACGGGTCTGGCGTACGGTCGAATCGTCTGTTCAAGAACCTGTACGACGTCGACTAACGAACGACGGGGCTACTTATCAAGCTCGGCGAGTCGCGCGGATGTTTGGCGCAGATTCGCCGACAGCCGTAGAAGCATATTCCAGAGAATTTTCACGGCCAGCATGGGATTTCCCTTGAGCATGGCGAAGAAGGCCTCGCGGGGAATGACCATCAACTCGGCGTGCCCGGTGGCCACGGCAGACGCCGAGCGCGACGGTTCGTCCAACATCGCCATCTCGCCGAAGTTGGATCCGGGACCCAAGGTGACGATGGTGCGTCCGTTCTTGACGATTGCGATCTGGCCCGAGATGACCAGGTACAGCTCGGTGCCGGGCTGGTCTTGCTCGAAGATCACCGTTCCGTTGGGGAACTTATGCGGGCGCGTGGCTTGGGCGACCGTTCGAAGCTCACGCTGGTTGCAATGGGCAAACAGTGGCATCGGCGCCAAAATGGCCAGACGGCTTTGAGCGGAGTCGGGTGTAAACGGCTCGCCGCTGCCCATCTGAGCGCAGGCCGCGACCAACGCCGCACCCGATCCATCGCGGGCGAGGGCGGGACCTAGACGGTCTAGGTGCTCACTGGTGAAGCGCGTGGCGAGGATGTGGTCGGAGAGGGCCCGATGAAGGTGCCCGCTGCATACGATGAACCGGTCGTCGGTGGCGAGCTCCATGCACAGGGACTCGACGCGAACCCGGGGTTGGGGGCCGAGCGCGCGGGTGAAGTGACGGTCTCCCGCTTCGCTGCTGGACTCGGATCCGCCGTGGTCGAAGACCAAAGGCTCGTCGCCACGAGAGTGGTCGACTGTGAGCTGATGGACCAGTCCGCGACGAACCAAGTACACGCGACCGTCGCCGACGTGGCCGATAAATACCTCATGTTCGAGCAGCAAGGCTACATCGAGGGTGACCACCACGCCGGTGCGGCGGCGCGCAAAGGCGAAGATCTCTTGGGCTGCGCGTGCGAAGGCCTCTTCGATGATGTCCAGGATTCGCTGACGCAGCTCGGGTGTGGGATTCCGCTTGAAACGCAGGAGGATGTCGTCGTTTCTCTCCACGTGGGCGCGAACCGTATCGAGCGCGATACGCACGCCAGCACGGCCATCTGGACCTCCACCAGGTGCATCGGCCACGGCCAAGAGCCCCTGGTGTGGGAGGATCAGGATCTGATCGAGGTGTACGGTTCCGGAGGTGTCTCCCGGGGCGTAGACCGATGACGTTACGAGCTTCATGCAGTTCTCCCGAGCCGATCATAGCGCCAGCGAGGGGGGTGTGTCGCCGAACCGAGGTATGGTCTGCATATGACCTTGTTCGCCCTCGCGTTTCTGGCCTGCTCCCAACGACCCGCCATCCTGGCGCCGCCGACCGAGAACGTACGCACCGAGATGTTCCTACTGGAACTCGGTGGGGTGCCGATCGCTGTAGAAGAACGGCGGTCGGGCTTTTTTACCGGCGAACCCACAGTGTGGCGTCAGCGCACCTACGCATGGCAGCTGGGCGGCGAGGACGTACAGGCACGAGCGGTGACGCGGGCCATGCAGGTTGAGACCGGTGAAACGGTTGCTTATGCCCGTCAGCTGAACGAGCAGCCCATTCAGAGCTGGAGCGGGTTCGCCTGGCTTCCAGAGGTGGCGGCCGCGGCGGATAATTTACCGGTTGGATGGGTACGGGTGATCATGCCCGACTCCCTGGAGGTCGAAGAGGTCGAGGTCACCCACACTGGCACGGAATGGACGTGGCAAGCGTCGGGTGCCAAGGTGGTGCTGAACAACACGGCCGACGGTCCGACTGCGACGTGGGGTGGACTGTCCCTGAGGCCCATTCCCGAGAAGATCGCGCTAGAGCGGGTCGACCCGGTAGCGCTGCTCCGCCGGCCTTCCTCCACGTTCGAGACGGCTCGGCAGGCGTATCGTGCGGTGTTCTTGGTGGATGGCGTGGAGGTCGAGGTACGCGTCCCGTTGTGGGCCGAACTTCCCGCGGCCGAGCCCATCGCCGTGTCCCCGGCGGATGAACACTGGCAGGGGATTCCCACCGCGCAGCCCGCCGAGGTCCATGGGTTTGCCCAGACGCTCATCGGCGACGCCTCGAGCCGCCGTGACGCGGTCCACAGACTTGTTTTGGGCGTACAAAAGACGCTCGTGATCGCGCCGACCCCCGGAACGCCCGACGCGCTTCAGGCCCTCCAGAGCGGTCGTGGTGACTGCAATGAGCACGCCGAGTTATTCGTGTCGTTGGCGGTGTCTGCGGGCATACCCGCCCGTTCGGTGTCGGGCGCCGTGTATACGTCTAGCGGCCCTTGGGGGCCGGGTTTGGACTTACATGCGTGGGCCGAGGTGTGGATGGCCGACCAATGGGTGCCGGTGGACCCGGCTTTCGGCCAAGCCATCGCAGACGCCACCCACCTGCCCCTGGCTCGTCAGCGTCGTATCGAGCAGAGCCTGGGGCCATGGATGAAGACGAACATCAGCCTGACGCAGGTTTATTGAACGGTAATCTCGACCATGGCCTGGCTGCCATCGGATTTGGCGGTGATGTACGCTACACCAGACGTATGCGCACTTGCGACGCCGTCTACGACGGTGATCACGGCAGGGTCTGACGAAATCCACTCCACCAATCCCCGTGTGATTCTTTCGTCGCCGATGAAGGCCTGGAGTGGAATTGTGACCTGGTCGCCTGGCGCAATCATGGCAGGAGCATCGATGAAACGCAGGTGAATGGTGGGTTGAACCACGAGCGTCCAGCGGGTCTCTTGTTCGTGCCAGCGAACGATGACTTGAGTCTCGCCCGGACCGGTGGCCTCGACGATGCCATTGACCACTTGGGCGACCGTCTGGTCGCGGACTTGGATGTGTAGGTCGTTGGGCGCGCTGCCGTCGGAAAGAGAGGGCATTGGACCTTCTACGCTACCGAGTTGGTCGACACGTACACGACTGGGGCCATCTAGAATTAGACTTAGGGAATCGGTCTCGATTTTTCCGCTGTTACAGGCGGCGAGTGTGATGGCGAGAATCCAGGGGGTCATCCAGTCTCCAGAGCATGGTCGCTCCATTGTTTCATGGTTGCCTGCCTTCGAGGCTTCCGCAACCACCAGAGTGGTCTTGCGACGTTTAAAGACGCTTTCTTGAACCCTGAAGACGATCGAGCAATTCTGCGGCTTTGATCACATCTGGATCACCTTCGGGACCCATCACCGCCTTCCGCAGGATTCGGACGGCTTCGTCTGTGCGTCCGGTCACTCTGAGAAGCACACCCAAGTTGTACAGCGCGCTGGTGTCGTCGGCGCGGCGGGTGAGCGCCTCTCGGTATTTGGCTTCGGCGGGCTCGGTCTCACCGTCTAGGTACAGGGCCATGCCCTCGCGGACCAGCTCGTCGGCCTCGTGGATAAACTCGACGTCGAGGACGGACTTGGCGCCCATGTTGACCAACAGCGCGCCCAACGGGCTCATGAGCCAGAAGGCCACGCCCTCGCCGGCGATAAAGATGGCCAGAGGGAGGTCCGGACCGATCTGCTTGCCCTTGAAGGACAGTCGGACCTTGGTATAGCGACTGGCGGCGAACGACGAACGTATTTGCTCGCGGAGCTTCTTCAGGGATTCTTCGATTTGGTCTGGGTCTACCTCGAAGCTGAAGTTTCCGGGAATCTTGGATTTCTTGTCTTGGTCGGCCAAGGGGGCTCCCTATTTCTCATTGGAGAGCATGATCACCAGAAAGGCTTCGTCCAGGGCCGAACGATCTACGCCGGCTAGCGCTATCGCGCATGTGTCTGGTGAATTCACGGCGTAGCGGGCCCCAACACAGGCCGTGGCTTCCGGGGAGAGCGACAGGGATTGGCACGTCTTTACCCAGGTCTCTCGATCGGGGAGCGCGGGGCGCGAGCGACCCGCGTCGAGGTGTAGCTGGACGAGATCGGCCGAGGTGTCATCGAAGGCGAGGGCGCAGGGACGTGTCTCGGTCCAGCTTGCGCTGCCGCATGCAACGGTGCAAAGCAGTGAAATCGTCATCGTCCAGCGCACAGAACCTCCTCGTTGAAGCGATCTAACCTACAGCGGCGCGTCACTGGAGATATGACCGATGGCAAGGAGGAGTCTCGCTGTGAAGACCCTGGTGAAGATCGCGGGAATTCCTACGTTGCCCCCTCACCAGCGGCCGGCGGGGGACTGTGTGCTACGCCAATTACTGGAGGATGAGCCCCAGCGGCTGTCTCAGCGCTGGCCCCCGGGATTTGAGGGCGGCGTGGCCCACCGCCTGGACATCTCCACCTCGGGTGCCATCGCCGTGGCCGATACGCCCGAGGAGTTGGTATCGATTCGCGCGCATTTTTCAGAGAAGATGCTGGTGAAAACCTACCGGTTCCTGTCGAATAAGCAGGTCAGCTGGGATGAGAACAGCTGTGATTTGGCTATCGGCCACGCCAAGGGCAAGAAGGGAAAGATGGTGGTCCGTCGCGGCGCCAATACGCCCCATCGCGGAAAGTGGTACGCCGCACACACTCGGTTTCAGCGCATTAACGGGCCGCTCTGGCAGGCGCAGATGTCGTCGGGGGTGATGCACCAGATTCGCGTGCATGCCGCATTCCTGGGGTTGGCCCTGCGCGGCGACCGGCGCTACGGTGGTGGAAAGACCCCCGAAGACGCCCCAGATGGGCTGGTGTTTTACCTTCATCATGTGGGATTCAAAGGGCCTATTTCGACCGATTCAGTGCCGTTGCCAGAGTGGGCGTGCCCCTAGCGGTGGCCGGTCGGTGCTACGGGGATTATTCGGCCACAGGATTCCTGTAGCCGAAGGCGCTGGAGAGACATCGTGATCGTGATGAAGTTCGGCGGCACCTCCGTCGGTAGTCTGGAGCGCATCGACCATGTTGCGTCCCTTGTTTTGGGCGTAGAGGGTGCCAAGGCGGTGGTGGTGTCGGCGATGGGCGGCACGACGGATGCGTTGCTTCGGGCGGCCCAGAGTGCCGAGAGTGGCGATTGGTCTGGTGCGCTCCAAGGCCTCGATGCGATCGCTACCCAACATCGAGCGGCGGTGGACTCCCGAGACGATGCCGCGGCCATCGAGGCGCTACTGGGCGAGCTGCGCGAGATACTCCACGGCGTGAACTTACTCCGTGAGACCACCCGGCGAACCCGCGCCCTGTTGGTGAGCTTCGGAGAGCGCATGTCTGCTCCCCTGGTGTCGGCCGCGATTCGTCGGCAGGGCCTGGCCTCCTTTGCCGTCGACGCCCGCGACCTGGTGCGTACGGACGATAAGCATGAAGAGGCCTCGGACGATTTCGCCGTCACGCGGTCCGCAGTTCGCGAGGCGCTTTTGGCTCGAATTGAGACCGGAGAAGTACCTGTGATCACCGGGTTTAT
>JAACDH010000674.1 GCA_009936995.1 Rhodobacterales bacterium | reverse complement strand
TCAGAACGGACGTGCCCATCGTCGAATGCGGCCTCGACGCGACGGCGACCAAGCCCTTAGAATGATATTCCGCCTGGGGTACAATCTGTAGACTTCGCCCGCCTCCTGTTGTTCGTGATAGTCTACTTGTAAGCATGCCTTACAACAGTTGTCGGCGGTTTTCTATCTTTGTTGCGATCGACGCGGGCTAGGTCCTGATGCGGATTTGGGGTATCTCTCGAAAGGCATCAGAGAACGAGGTGAGATATGGCACTGGTATGTGTGCGGAGATGGTGATGACCGAGAGTCAAGAACAGGCGATGCAAGTAGACGAGGTATGAGTGCATTGATCGGTGGCCAACGTCATAGCGGGCACGTCCATTGAGTTCCGAGAGTCGGTTTTGGGTAGGAGACAGTTTGCGGCCGTTGTCGGCTTCGGAAATTGTGAGCGCTTATGAGCGCGGGGAATTGTTCGACCATACGCCGTTGCGGATCACAGAGGATGCCCCCGCCAAACCTCTGCGAAAATACATCCGCGAGTTGGTGTGGACCGAGTATCGGAATTCATCCGACATCGTGGAGCCTCTCGACGACAGCATGCTCTACAAGACGGCGTTTGAGAAAGCTCCTGTGGGCCTCGTGATCACTGATCTTGCCGGTCGGATTACCCGGGTGAACAAGTCCTGGTGCGACCTCTTAGGATACTCCCAATCGGAAGTCTTGAAGATGCGTGTGGGAGAGTTGTCGGTGGGCGACGATCGGAGCGAAGAGCTTCAACTGGGCAATGAGGTCATGTCTGGAAAGCGGTCGTCTTTTCAGATGGAGAAGACCTACCGTCATAAAGAAGGCGGGATAATCATAGGTTTATTGAGCGTGGCCATGGTGCGCGATGCCAGCGGTTTGCCCGCGTCGGTGATTGGGCAAATTGTGGACATCACGGAAAAAAGGTTCCTGGAGCGCGAACTATCAAATTCCGAGCGTTTGCGCACTGTAGGCCAATTGGCGGGTGGAGTGGCCCACGATTTCAACAACTTGCTCACCATCATTCAAGGTGAGTTGGAGCCATTAGCCAAAGGGAATGCTCTCGAACGTTCTTTGGCCTCGGCGAATGTGAAGGAAGCCACTGCTGTTTGTGCCCGTCTGACTCAACAATTAATGGCCTTTTCCCGCGAGGGTGCTGTGTCGGTGGAGACCTTGGATTTGAATCGAGAAATCCGCTCCATTTATTCCATTCTCCAAGCTTCTCTACCCGGTCACATTACCCTCAAATTGGAGTTGGATGTCGACAAACCGTTGCCAATCCTGGCGAATCCCATATTGCTGGAGCAGGTTCTGATCAATCTGGTGTTTAACGCACGGAATGCCTTGTCAGGCCTCGATTCTAAAGTCACTGTGCAGACGTTTCAACGCGAAGAAAATTGGGTGGGGTTTGAGGTCATCGACAATGGAGCAGGGATGTCCCAAGAGGTCGTGAGCAAGGCTTTCGAACCTTTCTTCACGACTCGGCAGGACCTCGGAGGCACTGGATTGGGTTTGGCTACGGTGCACGGAATTGTGACCCGCTTTGATGGAACGATTGTGCTGGAAAGCAAAGAGGGTGTAGGAACTACGTGCCGGGTTCGCTGGCCTCGGGGTAATCCTGATGAACTCGCGCGCCCGACCACCACCTATGAGGAGCCTCCTGTGGTTGAAACTGAGAACATCGCAAAGACACCAACGGTGCTCCTGGTGGACGATCAATTGGCCATTTTACGTATCGTGGGGCGCAGTCTGCGAAAGCGGGGCTATGATGTGGTCACAGCCGCCAGCGTAGAAGACGCACTGCGGTTAATTGTAGACGCTGTAGAACCCTATGACCTGCTTCTTTGCGACATGCTCTTGCCGGATGGAAGCGGAATGAATGTCGCGAATTTCGCCCGGGAGAAATGGTCAGAGATTCCAGTTCTCTTTATGTCGGGCTTCACGGCGGACCACGTCAAGCAATCGGATGTCACGGGAGGGAAGGTGGAGTTTCTTTCCAAGCCATTCACGCCCCAGGTCTTGTCTGATCGAGTGGCCGAGATACTCAATCGATAGTCGTTTTATCTCCCGTTTGGGGCCAATTTGACCGATACCTCGGTAGAACAATGAGGCCGACCCCAACGGCGGGGTCCTCGTTGGCTCGGTGGCTGGCCGCTTGGCGTTCGCGCGGGCGCAGCGTGCGCCGGAAACCACCACCGCTCGCTATCGCAAGCTTATCCCACCTACCCACTTGGAGACCAGCCGGCCCAACGCCTCAATCTGCGGGTAGGACGTCAGGTCCTAACCGATCACTCCAGGGTCTGGTTGCCCGGCCTGCTGGCTGACGAGGGTGAGGGGTCTTCTTCGGAGCGCTCGCGTTGGATGCACGACTGGGTCTGGGCGAGAGCCTCCTTCGGTCAGGGCAGCTCGAGTTGGGGCGGTCGACACGGATCGGTTTGGTCTCTGATCAACCCGCTTCCAGTCCGGCGAAGCAAGCGTCTGTCGTGCTATCCGAATTTCAGGGTCAGAATCCGGTCCCCCATGCTCGCGAAGCGCAACTGGATGCACCTCTCCCTACGGAGGAAAGGGAGGATAATAGACGAGGTTCCTTACGGTTTGACCATGTTTTTGGACGGAAATCTCAAGTAGGCAGAGCCCCGCCTCGTCACCGGGAGGTTGCGGGAGCGTGGCCAGGTCATTCCACTCTTTCCTCTCCCGGATGCTTCAGATGCCTCCAGGGGTCGCTCGCGCCTCGGAGACCCTGTATGATTGACGGCATGAAGTCCCATCCGCCTATCGACCCCGCTGCGTTGGTCTCTGCCCTTCGCCGTCGCGACCTTCCGGCCCCTGTTGACGTTCGCGCAGTGGGGGTGGCCCGTCTCCACGCTATATACAGATTAAAATTCGATAATTCTCGGATTTCTTCGATTCTATTGCGCCGGGTGATTCACTGCCCAGGTTGGGATACGTTAGCCACTGAACGGGCGGCGTTAAAGGTGCTGGAGGGGGTCGACGAGGTGCCGACCGTCAGCCACTTCGACGTGTTGGACAGCCGAGAGCTTGGTTTGCCAGCCGCTTTTGTAGAAGAGCTCCCCGGTGTCTCGGGCGCTGAGTGGAGTGAGCAATCCGCCAAGAATGGCGTCCAAGTTGTGGGCATATTGGGTCGTATTCGCCAACAATTGGATGCGTTCGCGTTCGCGCGACCGGCGATGTGTGGCACTGGAAGTGGTGGATTTCTACCGCAACGGTCGAGTTGGCGTGGAGAGTGGGCGGCGTTTCACGGCATGTGGTCCAGCGCGGCCCGTCATCAGGGCACAACGTTGGGGTCGCTCTCCGATGCACTCCAACAGCGTTTTCACGCGCGGTTACCGTCCCTCGACACGGCAGACGCATGGACGTTGGTACACCGGGATTTACAGCCGGAAAATGTACTGTTGGTCGATGGTGAGACCGGTTTTCGGCTGAGCGGGGTGGTGGATTGGATCGGCGCGATGGTTGGAGATCCGCTTGTGGACTGGCTTCAAGCGCTGCAGATGCCCGATGATTGGCTTCGGGCCTACGGCGCTGGTTTGGGGGCAGCCTCGGTTGAGCGAGCGTTGCGAGAGGATGATTTGGCCCGCCTTGAGGCCTACTTTATCACCCGTTGCGTGGCGCGACTCTCCCTTGCGGGCATGCCCCCTTACTTCGGGCGACAGGGACGATTACGGGCCCAGGCGCTCGATATTGCTCGAACTTGGTCCGAGCGTGCGTTGGCGCCGAATTTTGTTCGGGACCGACTTCGGATTGCGTTGGGCGGTGAGGTCGACGAGCGACGCGTCGTGACGCAAGTGGCGCCGACCAGCCAATCGGTCGGACGCCGGAGAAGTCTAGAGCGGTTGAGGTTCATCCCGCTTCCCCTCGACAACGACGCAGATCTGGCGATGGCGTCTCTGGCGCTGTTCGACCGCGCTGGATCCTCCGTAGAAGGGCAGAATGCGCGGCGGTTGGCCCACTATCTGCTCGACCGGTGTGAGGCTCCCATCAGTGCCGCCATGTGGGAGCCGGTGCCGGATGCCGAAGTCTGGCGGTCGGAGCGAATTAACCGCTGCTTGTCGGAGTCTATATCCGAGCGTGTGTCGGCGATTTGGACGTGGTTGGGGCTTCGCGCCATTGATGGCCTAGACGGTACTGTGTCCGACCCCATACGCCGCGGGCTCGAGGCCGCGGTCGAGCTGCAGCTGACCCACGAAAGTCGCATTCGGAATCAGGTTCGTACGCGCGATACACTGGTCGGAGCGTTGGCTTGGCTGTGCCTAAATCAAGCCCATGGAGAGCAGCGATTTGTGGTTCAGCAACGGGCTGCCGAACAGGCCGCGATTGACGCCTGGGACCTGATCGACCCCTTCCCGGTATCTTCTGAAAGCGACGGACTACCTGGGTTGTCCCATTGGCCTCCCGTCGATTGGGCTCCGGGTGGCCGAGAAGATACCCGATTGTGCGTGCTCTTCTGTTGCCTACAGCAGCTCGATGTGCTCCCGATCGACGTGAGCGTGGATTACCTTTGGTGCAGGATGGTCGACGAATCTCAGGTGGCCCGTGACCGTCCTAGGCGGTGACCGCGATCGACTGTGCGACGTCCTCGTACAGCGTGCGAAAGAAGTCGAAGGTCTGCTCGTCGGCTACGTAGTGCAGTCCGTAAATCCACGAGTCGTCGCGGTACATGCTGTAGATCCGGTGCTGTGATTGCGACGCTTTGGGGTGGCGGATCGTGAACTCTAGGCGCTTACCGTGAAGCCCAGAGTCGGTCTGAACGTCGATGGCTGGGACTTCGGCTTCGATGGTGATGCCAGTGGCGATCACTTCGGCGCTCAGGGCTTGTCGCATGAGCGTCTCGATGTCGGGCATGGCTTGGGAGACGGGCACCAATGGCGACACCGACATCGACGCACGACAGTGGTCGGCGTAGCCGCCAGGTGGGATCAACCGGGCGGCGAGTCCATGTCGAACAACGGTCCAGCCTTGGGGAGGGCGTTGGAGTTCGGGCAGTCCAGGGTGCAAGTGGCGCTCCTTTGTGAGGAAACGCTACTCTACCCGAGATTGGCGTGTTAGACTTCCGGTACTTCTTTCCTCGGGAGTGAGAAATGGCACTAAGTAGAAGCGGGCGTCGCCTCAGCGACCACGAACAAGGTCTGGGTGGCACCACCTCCCGCACGCCCAATGATCAGACGATGGCCACCAAGAGCAACTGGATGTCCAATCTGGTGAATTCGGGCACGCAAAGCCTGATGTCGCCGTTCGGCTTCGACCTGTCTGAGCGAGACGGTGAAGACCAGAACGACTTTTACCGTGACAATGCCCAGTACATGCCCGGCTACAACATCGATGGCATTCCGTCCGGCGCCTGGGCGCAAGACCGTGCCACGAACCGCGTCGGCCACGGAACGGGCAAGGGCAATCCGTGGGACAACATCCGCGAAGGCCTGATGCACAACGAATCCGCTCGTATCGACGACAAGCTCGCGAACGGGGAGTCCGGGAAGCTCGGATTTGGCGACGTTTACGACGCCCATGTCGAAGAGTACGCCGACTCGGGTGGGGGTGGCAATCAGTTCATCGATCCCGGTAGCTTCGCCTTAGCCATGTATGCGGCCCCTGCGCTCGAGGCCTTGGGGATGGACTCCGGTGCGGTCACGGGTGCCTCCATCGACGTGTTCAATAACCCCGAAGACAGCGCATTCGAAGGCTGGGCCAAACGCATGGGTCTGGGTCTGGGTGAAGTGGCGGCCGGGGCCGGTTTATCCATGATTAATCCCCTTGCCGGTGCCGGCCTTATGGGCTTGGGCATCGGCGGCATGATGTGGAACACGGCCACCGCCATCGGTGGCGAAGACACCGCCAACTGGATGTCTGACCAAGCGCAAGGTGCCCTCAACTTCGGGGGCGATGTCCTAGACGGTGTTGGCAACGCGGTGGGCAGCGGCATGGACGCCATCGGCAGCGGTATCGGTGCGATTGGCAGCGGAATCAGCAGCTTTTTCGGCTGGTAGGAACTGGCGCTTGGGCTGCTCTCTCTGATGAGCTTCTTCCGTATCGAGAGCACGCCTTTGGTCCCGGCCCGTTGGGCACCGGTGCTCACGGCCGAACGCCTGGCCTTCATCGGCGGTTCAAACGCAGCGGGGCCCTTCCTCGCCGGATTTGAGCTGTGGGAGTCTCGCGGGGCGGTGTTCAGCACTGTGGTCGGCGGCACAAACCAATGGCGCGCGGTGTTTGCCGCAGGCGCCCGCGATGTCTGGGCGGTGGGCACCGATGGAAAGATGGCGCGGTTGGGCGACACGGGTTGGGCGGTCAGCTCCTTCGGTGCACAGACGGGCGTGGATGTGTGCGCTTGGGGTGACCAGGCGTGGGTGCCGGTCACCAACGGGGAGATTCAGTGCGTTCAGAATGGTCAGTGGCGGTCGTGGAAGCCCGATGAGCTGGCCCAACGGCATACCGGCGTCTTGTGGGGCGCTGCGGCCGATGACGTGTGGATGCATACCCACCGTCGCGCTTCGGGTGTGCCGCCTGATTTGGGGCACTGGGATGGTGAATCCTGGTCGTTCCACCCCCTGTCTCGCAACGGATATATCTCGAGCATCCACGGTAACGGCGCCAATAATGTGTGGGCGGTAGGTTGGGGGGTGAAGTGGATTGGCAAGGGGCCACTGGCGGCCCACTGGGACGGTCAGCGTTGGTCCGAGCCCGTCCTTCCCACTAAGAATCGCCTCACCGATGTACACATTACCCAGAGCGGGACGGTGTGGATCTCCGGTCTGAACCGCACGCTCCTTCGTGGAGATGGTGTTCGATTCTTCCCGGTCGAGGCTCCGGAAGGCGATATTACGAGCGTATTTGCCACCGACGACGGCGGGGTCTGGTTGGTGGTGGATGGCACGCGAGTGTTCAAAGCAAATGTGGGTGCATTGCCATCATCGTCTCTGTAGGGTCGATTGCGTCTGCGGCGGACGCCTCGTTCAGCACGCAGTCTTTCGCCCGCCCGCTAGGCTTGATGTCCTCGACAGCCTGGGCCGCTGCGCGCAACGCCAGGCGCGAGGGCCGCCATCACCCCGACTTGCTTCCGCCTGAGCCACCCAGCTCCCGCTGGGTCGGTGCGCCGACCTGGGCCTGCACCCGGTGACGCCACGGGGTTGTTTGACAGGCTGAGGGAGCAAGATGCGCTTTCACAAGGCTGGTCATGCGCCACGGGCGCCCAAGTCCCACTCCCGCTCCCCAAACGCCCGAAATCCTGTATGCTGTCCTCGGAGATGCGCGAATGCTTCCTATGCTCCGTCCTTCGGGGCCGCCCATTTTCTTTGTCTCGCGTTTGCCATCTGGTCCCACCCAGGTCTCAAACGTACTGAGTCCCCCACAGTGGAGCCCGTGCATGCGTCTTTGGACTATCGGATTGTTGCCCCTGGCCTTGGCCTGCTCCAAGGGAGCGACGCCGGACATCGCGCCCATCGCGCTGACCCCTGCCGAGTACAACAACACCGTACGCGATTTGCTAGGGATGCCGGACGACCCCGATGCCTGGCCCGCGCCACCGGCAGTGGCAGAGCGCCTGTCGCCAGCGGCTGGTGTGGTCACCAACGTCTTCAGCGGCGTGACAACGCCCTCGGCCTGGCCGTGGCCCCTGCCGGACGAGATTGGCGTAGACGACTTTGACGGCATGGTCGATGGCCAGTCTCCGTCGGCCTATCAGCTAGAAGAGCTGCAGAAG
>JAACDH010000673.1 GCA_009936995.1 Rhodobacterales bacterium | reverse complement strand
CCCGAACTGGAGGGAACCCGGGCGGTCGACGTGTTTCTGCAGCGCTCTGGAGGGTGTCCGGTCATCGCGGTAAGCGCCGCGCCCGATATCGAGCGAGCGGTCGAGGCGCTGCGGCACGGTGCGGTCAACTATCTGGGCGTTCAAGACGAGCCGGATCGCATTCAGGCCGCCGTTCGTCGCGCCCTCGAGGAAGCGCGCTCCACCAAGTCCCTCGATCGCGTCCGTCAGTCGGTGCACGATCAGTACGGTTTCAATCAGCTGCTGACTCAGAGCCCTCGTATGCTGGAGGTGTTCGACCAGATTCGCGCGGTTGCGGTTACCGACGCCACGGTGCTCATCTGGGGCGAGACCGGTACCGGTAAGGAGCTCGTCAGCAGGGCCATCCACGAGCGCAGTCGCCGCCAAGAGCAGCCGTTTATCTCGGTCAACTGTGGTGCATTCACCGAGAGCTTACTAGAGAGTGAGCTCTTCGGCCACGAGAAGGGTGCGTTCACCGGTGCGGTTGGGCTTCGTGAAGGCCTGTTCGAGATGGCCGATGGCGGAACGCTCTTTCTCGATGAGCTTGGCGAGACCTCCCTCAATGTGCAGGTCAACCTGCTGCGTGTCCTCGAAGACATGACCTTTCGCCGTGTGGGTGGGCGCGACTCGGTGCAGGTCAACGTTCGCATCGTCGCCGCCACCAATGTGCACCTCGACAAAGCTGTGGCCGAGGGCAAGTTCCGCCAAGACCTGTTCTTCCGGTTGAGCGTGTTTCCCATTCGGCTGCCGCCCCTCCGAGAGCGCCGCGAAGACATCCCGCTACTGATGCGGCACTTTCTGGACGAAATTGCCGAGGAGTACGGCCTTGAGCCGCCGGTGGTGGCCACCGAGGCCATGCACGCCATTCTCACCTATCGATGGCCTGGAAACGTGCGTCAACTAAGGGCGATGTGCGAGCGCTGGGTGATCACTCGGTCGGGGCAACGTCTGGAACGAGAGCACCTGGAGGCGGACATTAGCGGCCATGGCGACGCCGCGGAGGCCGGGGGCTCACTGCACGTCGACGAGCGCCTGTCGATGAAAGACAACCTGCTCATCGCCCAGCAACAAGTCGAAAAAGCCTACCTGTTCAAGGCGTTGACCAAGAACGTGGGCCACCTTGGGAAAACGGCAGACTTTGCCGGCATTACCCGGCGCACGCTCTACACAAAAATGAAGCAGTACGGCCTCGAAGCGCGAGAGTTCCGCGGCGAGGAGTAGTCGCGGCTACTGCGTCTCGATGGGATCGGGGAAGAGCGTGCCACAGCCGTCCCACACCATGCCGCAGGCCTTTGGCGCAATGAGGCGCTCTTGGTACAGGTCGGAATTGGTTTCGCAGACCGCCTCGTCTAGTGCCTTATAGCAGTCGTTTGCTGCTTTTGGGTCGTAGTCACAGGACGAGCGGTCGACGGTTCGGATGGCGTCGATGCAGGTCGCCGCGTCGTAGCCGCCTTCGCACTCGGAAGCAGCTTCGCAGTACGCTTCGATGCCTTTCACATTGAATTTGGTCTCGGACCAGCCACAGCCACCGAGAACGAGCAACACCAAGATGAGACGCATGGGCTCCTCCGCGCTCCGGCTTGTACCAGAACGGAGCGTCTGTGGCCAGAAATACCCGCGATATATCTGCCGAGAGAACGCACAACACCACGTCGATGCTTGTGGATGGGAATGGTGGTAAAACAGGGTGCTGCGACGAGGACGACGATGGATGAACGACTGGATGCGGGCCGACACCACCCGAACAATGGCGAAGGGGCGCTGGCTGACGCCTATCTCGACGAGCGCTGCCTTCACTTTGAAACGGCGCTACTCCGATTTCGTGGTCCAGAGCTACCGCTCGGTGAAGCGCATGCCCCTCGCGGATTGCCGCGTCTCGAGCTCGCCGGGGGAAAGCTCAACCTCACCGACAGCACCGTTCGCGCCGCCGTCCAAGGCGACCAGAGTGTGTGCACGCTGCTGGAACGGATCGATCTCGACGGCGTCAGCCTCCAGCTGCGGAGCGACGCCGAAGAAGGCGAGGCCTTCACGCGGGCTTTAGAAGTTCAAGAACGCGCTGGCAATCTGGCCCTAGAGGTCGTCTGATGCAGGACATCGCACCGTTCACTCAGTCACCCGATGGCGGAACCCTTGTTTGCGCAGATGGGCCCGAGCTGCTCGTCTATGACGGCCTCGATGTGCGTCCTCGTTGGTAGGCCTTTTGCGATGTTATTTTGGTGGCGGTGGGTGCCACCAATGGCGAGGTCATCACCCTCGACACCGAGGGCTTGCTCACCCGTTGGCGTAGCGCTGATGGCAACAAACTGGACAGCTTTGATGTACCGGGTGGCCAGAGCCTGAGCGTTTTCGGCGATGGTCTGGTGTTGGTGCGAACGCCACAGGCCCTGCTGCTCGCTGGGCAGACTGGCGTGGTTGGGCAGATCCCCTACGGGAGCGCAACCGCCGTGTCATTCGGGCCCGACACGAACACCGTGGGCGTGGGCTACGCCGATGGTACCTTCCGAGCAGTAGATGTGGCCAGCGGCACCGCATGGGGCGAAGTGAACCTCGCCGGCTCTGTACAGTCGGTGGCTTGGTCGCCTCGGGGCAACTGGGTCGTTGCGGCGGGCATTGGGCTCACGGTGATCGCAGGTGACGGCAAGACCCAAGCTGGAGGCATCTCTGGTTTGGACGCTGCACTTCGGCACCTCACCGTCGGCGAAGAAGGTGCGTTGGCCGCTGCGGTGATGGGGCACAACCAGGTGGCCTTGTTCGACTTAGTTGGCCTTCGGTCAGCGGGCACGGCCAACTTTCGCCGCTCCGTTGGCGGCGCCGCATTTGGACCGAACGGCTTGTTGGGCATAGGCCTCGATGACGCCGACGCGCTGCGCCTCGATGTCTACAGCGGCAAGAGCCATCGCACCGAGCCGCACCAAGGTCGGGGACGCAACATCTTCAACTTCGAGAACAAACTGGACTCGGATGTGCTGCGAGGCGCCACTGCCAAGGTAAAGGCCGGTGGTTCTCCTATTGCCCGCTACGAGGGGCCTCCCGAGGAGAGTAAAGGCTATCTGTGGTCCTGCCTTGGTGCGCTCGCGGTTAGCATCGTGGTGTGCGGATTATGCGCCGGTTGTAGCGGACTCGTGTACTTCGACGTACTCTAGCGGGCTACTTCAAGGTGCAGGTGCCGATGATATTCGCCACCGTCGCCGGGCCGATTCCCGTGACGCGAGCTAGGTCTTGGCAGCTGGCGTAGGGGCCGTTGGCCTCTCGGTCGGTCACGATGGCCTCGGCCTTGGTCGCTCCGATTCCTGGTAGGGTCGCCAGGGTTGAGGCGTCCGCAGTGTTGATGTTCACCGCGTTGGTAGGCGGTCCACCAATGGGGGCCGCCGGCACGACTGCTGCAGTTTCAGCTTTTTCTGCAGAGGGCGCTGGAGCCACGCCTCCGATGGCGATCTTGTCCTTGATATTCGCATAGGTCGCCGGACCAATTCCCGGTACTTGGATGATCGACTCGATGCTAGGGAAATCCCCGTACTGGGTTCGGAAATCGACGATCGCCTTGGCCTTGGAGGGGCCGATTCCCGGGAGGGTGTCAAGCTCGGCTTCGCCAGCGATATTGATGTCGATGTTGCCGCCCCAAGACACGGGCGAGAACAACATGGCGAACACGAAAAATAGGATGCGGAACACAGAACCTCCAGTGCGGATAGGGAGCCTACCGTACGTGGGGCACGGTACCTGTCAAAGCTCGATGAGGTCGCCCTTAGGGCTGGACTCGCGGAGCCGGTTGAGCAGCTCCTCGGCGTCTTCAACAGGTGAGACGCGTTCGAAATTCCACTCAAAGACGTCGCCTTCCCGGATGCCTGCAGGCAGTGATTTGAGCGGCCAATCCACCGACTCGCCAGCGACCTCGAGGACGGCGAATGTGCCTTCAATTCGATCGATCACGACCTTCATCGGCGGGCCTCCCGAGTGGCTTTTCGCGCCGCATTCTTTTGCTGTCTAGGTTGCTTCTTGGTGAGCGGTTCGGCCAGCGCAACCGGGGCAGAAGTGGGTGTTGGCGCCACCGGGGCCAAAGCGTTGAATGGATCGACCATGCCGGCGATCTGGCCCAAGGTGCCCTCGAGGAGCTCGGCTGTATCTCCGTCGCTGAGCACCCGAATATGACCGGACAGATCGGTTCGGTAGATTTGAGTACCGGCTTGACGCAGTCGCTTCATGGTTGCGGGTGCAGGATGTCCGTACCGGTTGTCGGCGGCGCACGAGACCAGCGCGTAGGTGGGGGTGGTCGCACGAATGAAGGCGTCGCTGGTGCTATGGCCGCTTCCGTGGTGGGCCACCTTGAGCACGTCGATGTGCTGGATGTTTGACCGGATCAAGGTTTGCTCGGTGGGGTCTTCGGCGTCTCCGGTAAACAGGAAGGAGACGTCTTCGTGGTCTAGCCGAAGTACGACGGAGTTGCTGTTCAGGTCGGAGCGGGTGCCGATGAGGTGGTTCTCGCCGGGGTGGAGGACCGTGAGCGTTGCCTCGTCGCCAAGCTTGAGCTGAAGGCCGACGTTCGCCGTTCGGTAGGTGATTCCCTTCGCCTCGATGGCCTGCATCAGGGTGAGGTAGGTCTGTGTGGTGTGGGGCAGGCCGCTGTCTAGGTACAGGTCGATGTCGAACGCGTTCAGCACTTCGGTCATGCCGCCGATGTGATCGGCATGAGGATGGGTGGCCACAACCAGGTCGAGGTGGTCGACGCCTAGCCGACGCAGCTGGCTGGCCACTTGAGCTTTCTTGATGCCGGCGTCGATGAGCACGGTCTTGTCGGCTGTGCGAATGAGCAGGCTGTCGCCTTGGCCTACGTCGAGCATATCGACCACGAGCATGCCTGCCCAAGCGGGTATTGCGACACACAGGGCCGCAAAAGCTACGGCATACTTAAGAAGTTGACGATGCATTCGCGGCACTATTGGATGCGTTTCATGTGCAGGGTTTGTGCGGTGAAGTCGTAGGAGCCTAGCCAGGTGCTCTGGCCGACTTGGACGACTTCGTGGTGGAAGCCCAGGGCAGAGGTGTTGCCCGAGATGCGCTTGGTGGTCCAAGTGGCGCCGGCGTGCTCGCCCAGCTTCATGTCGTTGTTGAAGCCGTCGAAGTACACAATGGCTAGCTCGCCATTCATTTCGAATATTTCGGAGTCCGCACCGACGTACTCGCCAGCGTCGATGACCTCGCGAGACCAGCTGGCGCCGCTGCGCGTACCGAGGACCAAGTCTTGGTTCATCACGTCGTGGTAGGCGATCTGCAGGGTGTCGCCTGTGAGCCACATGGACGGCCACTGGCCGGCGTCGCCGGTTTCGTCGACCACGGTGTGCACGTAGGCGCCAGAGTTGCCTTCGAGCAGATCGAGCGTACCCCATGCCTTGTCGTAGAACGCGATGTACTCAGTGTCACCTTCGATGAGGATGCGCGCGTAGCTGCCTACGTTGGCGGTAACCGTCTCGGTGGCGAGTCCAGAGTCGGTGGCGACCTCTTGGGGTTGGCCGCTCCAGGCCTCTTCGGTGGACCAGTCGGTGCCGTCGAATCGGGAGACGCGCAGGGTGCCTTCGTCGGCGTCTTGGTGCGCGATGACCGGGAACCCGTCGGCGTTGAGCGCGAGGGAAGCCCAGTGGCCGTTGCCGGCATCGACCAGGTCTGTCTCCCAGTTGTGGGGCCCGAGACGATGGCCGTAGTGCAGGCCGCCGTTGACGATG
>JAACDH010000125.1 GCA_009936995.1 Rhodobacterales bacterium | reverse complement strand
GGCACCAAGGAGGTTACGCGTAGATTGCGCGCTCTCGGTTGGATCCGCTGCGCCGGCTGCCTTCTCTGCGGGGGCCTCGGTGGGCGCATCTTCGACGATGGCTTGCACTTTGTCTGCGGCGATGTCGTCGATACAGGCCATTAGGGTCAAGACGAGGAGTAAAGAGTTCGTTGGGCACTCCGGGCAATAGGGTCGCGGCGCGTATGCGCCGGCGGAATACACCACCCGAAACAATGACTGCCCGCGACAAACACTCGTGGTCAACGGCAATACATCCGGCGACCGCGCGTACCACAGTCCCCTTCAACGGAGCCCACGCCCCATGAATCGTCTTATCCCCTTCGTGCTTATTCTCGCTGCTGGCTGTACCACGGTCCCTCCCGGACACCGCGGCGTGCAGGTTTACTTTGGTGATCTGAAGGATGGTGTTCTCGTCCCTGGATTTTACTCCTCGATGCTCACCAATGTGGTGCCGATCAGCGTACAAGTACAGGCCACCGAAGCCATCTCTTCGGCGGTCACCAACGACCTGCAGAACGTCAACACCCAGGTCACCTTGAACTGGTCTCGTAACCCCGATGCGGTACACGACCAATACGAGAAGTACCCCTCCATGACCACCCGGATCATCAACCCCGCGATTCAAGAGTCCGTGAAGTCGGTGACCGCTCAGTTCACGGCGACCGACCTTGTTCAGCGTCGCCAAGAGGTGAAAGACGCCATCGAGAAGCTCATCGGAGAGCGGTTGGCTCCTATCGGGGTCACGATCGATACGCTCAACATCACCGACTTCGCGTTCTCTGAAGAGTTCAACTTGGCGATCGAGTCCAAGGTCAGGGCCGAGCAAGAGGCTTTACGCGCCAAAGAAGAGCTTGAGAAGACCAAGATTGTGGCCCAGCAGGCTGAAGCCGAGGCCCAGGGTAAGAAGGCCGCGGCCATCCTCGAAGCCGAGGGAGAGGCCAAGGCGATTGCCATCCGTGGTGAGGCTCTGCGTGCCAATCCGCAGGTGCTCGAGCTCCGTCGCATCGAGACGTGGAACGGGGTCATGCCCACCACCCTCGTCAGCGGTACGGGCGGTGGCAGCACGCTACTGAACGTCGTCACCAAGTAGCTGCGGTGGGTTCAACGGCGTCTACGCAGCAGAACCAACGGCAAGAATGCCCAAAGAACCTGTGAAGATCCGCCGCGCTGGCTGCAGCCGCACGTCTTCTCTTGTGCCAGTCTGGCTTGCTCGCATTGGGCTTCGTCCTGGTCGTCGGTGGGGTCGCAGTTGTTGTCGACACCGTCGCAGGGAAAGTCGGGGGCACCGGGGAAGATGCGGGGGCTGTTGTCGTCGCAGTCGACGCTGCAATCGAAGCTGTCCCCGTCCCGGTCGACTACCGGGAAGCAGCCCAGCCCTTCGGGGTCGAGCTGGTAGTCCCAGATACCTCGACCGTAGGTGCCGAATCGGATGGTGTTCTCGTGCTGCAGGGCCTCACAGCTCCAGTAGACGGTGACGGGAGCGTCGGCGCCGGTGATGTCTTCCCAGATCTCGCCATTGCCGGTTCGACGTCGATACACGGCGGTCTCGGTGCCGGCGAACAGGGTGCCACTGCCGTCAGGGGCCTCGCACAGGGCGTAGACCAAGGTTGGTGGCAGGCCTTCCGAGACGTCCTTCCAGGTCTCACCACCGTCTTTACTGCGCCACACCGGGGGCGTTTGGTAGCCGCTGCCCCCGATCCAAAGGGTGTCGATGTCGTCGCTCATGGGCAGGATTGCGGTCCCGTAGAGCCACGCGCCACCGGGTCCGACGTCTTGGGAAGCGGTCCAGGTGCGGCCCTTGTCCGTGGACCGATAGATGGCGCCGTAGCTGGTGATGACCCATGCGTGCTGTGGGTCGATGGGGGAGAAGGCCAAGCCCGAGATGTACTCGTAGTACTGGCCGCCGAAGTCTTGCTCGGACCACTGGAGGATGTCCCAGTATTCGTCGGCCTCGTTGCGCTTGTATCGCCAGAGCTTGGTGCCTCCGAAGAACACATTCTCGCGCTTGTCGGGGTCGGCTACGATGGGCGGTAGCCAGGCGTAGGCGCTGTCCGCAGGAAAGTCTACGTAGTCCAACTGGGGTGCGTCAGCACCCGACTGTACCAGCATGAAGCCGGGGTACACACTGAATAACCATCTGTGGCTGCCATCCGAGCTGGTGAGGTGGGCGTAGTCGCCAGACAACACTTGGTCGAAGTCGTAGCGCTCTCCGGACTGGGCGATGCCATTGGTGAGCTGGTAGCCTTGATCTTGTGCACCGGCGGCGACGTTCTCGGGGTTGGTCACGTCGGTGAGGGTGCCGTAGTATTGGCTCACCCGCAGGCCGCGCAGGGACAGGTTCAGCACGCTCTGTAGGCTGTTGGTGCTCTCGTACAGGCCGCCGTCGGTGTTGATGTACCAGGTCTCTTCGTTGGGGCCGTTGGGGACGACGTCGATGCCCATCAGGTCGGCGTGCAAGTTGTTGACCGGGTCGTCGTAGTACTCGCCCCAGCCATTTACAACGTTGAAGTTGGCTCCGCCGTCGGTGCTCGCGTGGAGCTCGACGCCGCCCCAGGCGACGATGTTGGCGTCGATGATTGAGGCGTTTAGCTCGCCCCAGTAGTCTTCTAGATCGACCGTAAACTGCCAGGATTGGCCTGCATCTTGGGACTGGTACAGCGCTTGGCTGCCGCCGCTGGTGACCGCCGCGTACAGCCGGGGAGCGCCCGCTTCAGAGCCCACCAGCTCGCCTCGATCTCCGTCCGTCGGGACGGCTCCGAGGTCGGTCCAGGTGTCGCCGCCGTCGGCGCTGTGCTGGACTTGGTTGCCCGAAGAGAGGGCGTAGAGCGAGGTGTCGCCGGTTCGCGCGGTCCAGACGTCGCCCTCGTAGTTGCCGAGATCGAGGACCCGCTGCCAGGTGTCGCCGCTGTCTGTAGAGCGCAGCAGTCGGTAGCGGTCTTGATTGGCCTCGCGAACGACCATGAAGGCGTGGTGACTGCCGTCGGAGAGCTTGATCAGCCGCTGAACCTCCCAGAGTCCGCTTGCGCCAGTGGGAACGTCCCAGGTGACGCCATCGTCGACGGACCGGTGAACGGCGCCGTTGTCGGTGGTGGCCAGCATGATGTCGGGATTACCAGCGGAATTTGCGGGGAAGAGCAGCAGGGAATGGGCGCCTCCGGCCAGGTTGTCGCCCAGAGGTTGCCAGTTGTCGCCCTGAAGGGATCCGCGCCAGACTCCGCCATTGGACGAACCAGCGTACAGGGCGGTTCCGTCGGAAGAGCGCGCCGCAACATGCATCCGCCCCGCTTGATTCTCGGAGCCGCGCTCTATCCACTTCCCGGTGAATTCATCGGCGATGGGGCGCTGGCGAGCGAGGCCGTTTCGCTTCTGAATCTGGGCCAGCCCATTGGCCTTCTCGATGGCCTTCCAGTCCGTGCCCTCTGGCGCGCGGTGACGCTGTTTAAACCAAAGTTTCCGGCGCCTCTTGTTGTCCATCTCGCTGTCTTGGTGCACCCAGCGCTCGGTGGGCGGCAGCGGAGGCGGATGTCCGGCGGACGGGGCCAAGGCGCGGGTGGCCGGTACCGAGGCCGGCATTTCGACGTTTTCGGGCACATCTGCGCTGCAGCCGAGCAGAGAGAGCAGAATGGAAATCGGCATGGGACCTCGGACGCACGGACATCAGGCACAGGCGTGGGGGATTTATATCCCGCGGTTCACCTTTCTTCGCGGCTTCCGCAGTATTCTTCGCCCATGGCTGGGGAGCACGTCGCGTTCGCCGAGGGGTCGGGCGTCCACCCAACACCCCATGCCGGGTGGCCGCTCACCAAAACAATCAGCATTGACTGTTTCTGCAGCATCGGATAAACAATCAGTGTAGACTGTTTTGGGGGTACGCATGACTGACGTAAGACAAGCCCGGGCCATCGAGACCCGAAATCGCCTGCTGGCGGCCACGGTCGAGGCCTTGGTGGAGGTGGGCTACGCTGGCACCACCACCCAAGAGGTGTGTCGGCGTACAGGTGCTTCGCGTGGCAAGCTATTACATCACTTTCCAACGCGGTCTACCTTGCTTATCGCCGCCCTAGACGAAGTGCTCACCCAGCGGGTCGCGGCGTTTGTTGTGGCTCACGATGGCCAACCGAGGTCCGTGCAAGCCCTGATTCGCGAGATGTGGCAGCACTGGAAAGGGCCGGCCTACTACGCGTGGTTGGAGCTCGCGGTGGCCGCTCGCACGGACGCTAATCTGCGCGAGCCGCTGCGCGTCACCATGCGCCAATTCGACAACCAGGTGCGCGCTGCTTTTCGCACTCTGGTGCCGGTTGGCGTGCCCGAGGCGTTCCAAGACGTGGCCCCAATGCTGCTCTTTGCCACCTTGAATGGGCTCGCCGTCGACCGAATCTATTCTGAAGAGGCGAACATCGAGCCGTCGCTTCAAGCGCTCACAATGTTGGCCGAATTCGCACGGAACTCCGAGGTGTCCCATGGATGAACTGATCCTGTTGAGCTTCGCGTATGTGGTTTTTACGCTGTTGATTGTGGTGGAGGCGGCCTGTAGTTATGCCTGGGGCCGGGGGTACTATCGAGTCGGCGAGGCGGTGAGCAACATCAGTCATGGCCTCGCCTACCAGACGCTCGATGTGTTCACCAAGGTGTGGGTGATGGTGCCCTTTGTGCTGTTGTCCAGCTACGCGCCGGTTCAGCTGTCCATGGATTCCGCGGTGGCTTGGATCGTGGGGCTCATCGCCTATGATTTCTGTACGTATTGGGCTCATCGCAACCATCACGAAGTGGGCTTTGTGTGGGCAATTCACGGGGTTCACCATGCCGCCGAGGACTTCAATCTGGCGGCGGCGCTTCGCCAACCGTTGATTCAGCAGACGTTCAAGTGGCTGTGGACTTTGCCCTTGGCGCTGTTCATGCCGGTTCCGATGTTTGTGGGCATTGTGGTGTTCGATTTCTTGTACCAATTCGTTCAGCACACCCGCTTTGTGGGGCGCCTCGGACCGCTGGAGTGGGTGATGAACACGCCCTCCCATCACCGCGTTCACCACGCCATTCAAGAGAAGTACTTGGATAAGAACTATGGCGGCATCTTCATCGTATGGGACCGTCTGTTTGGAACGTTCCAAGTCGAGGAAGAGGCACCGGAGAACGGAGTGACCAAACCGATCAACTCGCTGAACCCGGTGTGGGGGAACGCGGTGTTCTTCGCCGATTTAGTGTCGGCGAGCCTCCGGGCCGAGCGCTGGCAGGACAAGCTCTGGCTGTGGATAGCCGGTCCGGGGCAGATCGACCGGTTGGCGCCGGGTGCAGCGGCGCTGGTGCGGGAACCGGTAGAAGACAACCAACTCACCGGTCGAACCAAGGTGTACGCCGTCGGGAGCGCTGTCGCGGCGACCCTGGCGCTCGCTGCGCTGATTCTGTGGGGCGTTTCTGAGGGCGTTGCGGTTCAAGCGGGTCTGACCGGCTTTGTTGTAATGAGCCTCCTCGCGATTGGTACGGCCCTCGATCGGCACCGGTGGTTTATCCCGATCGGTGCGATTCAAGTGTCTGTGGCCGTGGCCCTGGGCGCCGCGTTCTTGGTGGTGCAAGGCACATCTTGGCTGTAGGTGGTCGGGCGCGGTCCACGGCGGGGCGGTTCCTTGTGGCCCCGGCGATGTCGATGGCGGTGCGGTGCTGCGGGGCCGCCCTGTGAACGCCCCGCCTTGACTCGTCCCGCGAGCAAGCTGAGGGCTTGCTTGTGGTCGCCCACCGGTCTGGGCTGGCCGGATTTTCTGTTCGTACCTTGGGCACTTGCGGTCGGAGGCTTTACAGGCTGATTTCACTACCTATTCACAGCGCGACGGTACGAGGAATATACACTATTTTAAATGCCTTCAGAGGTCCCCCATGCTCCGCAGCACCCTACTCCTCGCGCTCTGCGCCACCGCGTCACCCGCCTACGCCATCACCGACGCCCCCTTCGATGTGGGCGACGTCGGCTCCGACAACGTCAACTCGCGGGCCATGAAGTTCAATCGCTACGACGTCAGACAGGCGGTCCAGCTTCAAGAGTACGAGGTGTACCTCAATCCGCAGAACAACAACACCGAGGGCACTTTCGCCATCTACGAAGAGACCGGAGGTGGAGGTTTTGGCGGTTCAAACTGGGATTTACTTTGGGACAGCGGCACGGTCGTCCTGTCTTCAGGCGAGGGCATGAAAGGCTCGGGCGCCATCGGCATCACCCTGATGCCCAGCCAACGGTATCTCATTGGCTACTTCATCGACGATGACACCGAGTACTTCCACCAAGACGTGGGCGACGAAGATCTGGGCTGGGCGGTTGTCGACCGCACCTACTTCAACACCGGCAACACCTTCGGCGGCCTACCCAACACCTTCTCCAACTATGACAACGCCAACAGCCACTATCGACAGCGTGTCGTGGTGGGCCTGCCGGACGATTTGGATGGCGACGGCGCCAACGAGTTCATCGACTGCGACGACAGCGACGCCAACTTCTACCCAGGCGCCCCCGAGCTCTGCGATGGCCTCGACAACAACTGCAACGACGAAATCGATGACAATGTCGAGTACCACGACGTGTTCGAAGACGCCGATGGCGATGGCTTCGGTGCACCAGAGGGCGCGACCGAATCGGTGGGCGAGCCCGATGCGCCGGACGGATTCTCAAACCAACGGGGAGACTGCGATGATGACAATGCGCAGGTCAATCCCGACATGGAAGAGCTCTGTGACGGTCTCGACAACAACTGTGATGGCGACTTAGACGTCCTCGAGTTCGACCTCGACGGCGACGGTGTGTACGCCTGCGACGACTGCGACGATGACGCCGCTGAGATCTTTACCGGCCAAACCGAGACCTGCAACGGCGTTGACAACGACTGCGACGGCGACGCACCCACCGCCGATAACTGCGATATCGATGACTTCTCGACCGAGGGACTGGTGCTGGGCGACTGCGGCTGCAACCAGTCGATCCCCGGCGGCTCGCTTCCGGCGTTCAGTGTTCTGTTGCTGGCTGGCCTGATTCGTCGTCGCCGCGTGTAGCCGACCGTAGACGGCCTGCGTAGGTGCGTGGTCTGCTGTTCACCGCCAGCGGTGCACATACGGGTGTGCACTGTGCGTTGAGTTGTGGCACAGTCGCTGCACGAGTCCGGACCGGAGGTGTCCGAAAATGGCGTTCTGGAATAACGGTGTAGTGCTGACGATATTGATGCTTGCTGGACTTTTAGCGGCCGGTGAGCTCGTCTTGTTGTGCGTCCCTCCTCTGCGCCGAGTGGGCATCCCAGCCTCGATTATTGGCGGGATACTGGGCCTTTTACTGGGTCCCAGCGTACTTTCGCTGTTGCCGATCTACAGCGAGGTGCTCGAGTCGGGCGTCTACCACGGGCTAGCGGTGGTGGTTGTGGCCCTAAGCCTCTGCGCGCCAGCCACGGGTGGCTCGTCGGGTGGGGCGCGGTCCATGGCCTTCGGAATTACCGCCATGGTGGCTGCACAGACGGCGGTTGGACTGGCCGTCGTGCTGCTGCTGACGCTGTTGCTGGGCATGCAGTTACACCCGGGATTCGGCCTAATGCTACCCCTCGGATTCGAACAGGGGCCCGGCCAAGCCCTGTCCCTGGGAACCGCATGGGAGTCATCGGGGATGCCGAACGGCGGGCAAGTGGGACTGATTATCGCCGCCCTTGGTTTTGCCTGGTCGGTGTTTGTGGGCGTGCCGTTGGTGGCCTGGGGACGCGCCCGTGGCCTGGTGGCCGAATCTTACGAGGACACAGGCGCTGAACTGCTGAGGGAAGAGGAACGAATGCTTCCGGGTGGCGCCCTCGACCTGCTGTCTCGACAGATTGTGGCCATCGGGGTGGTGCTCATCGCCACCTACGCCGCTTGCTTGGGGCTCAGCCGAGCGCTGGCCTTTGATCCACAGATCGCCAGCATGGTGTGGGGCTTCCACTTCATGATCGGCGCGGTCATCGCCATGGGATTTCGGGCGATACTGGTGCGGGTCTCTAGCGACAACCCGCTGCACGATGGTCTCCTGGGTCGAATCGCAGGCCTCACCGTTGATTTCGCCACTTGTGCGGCGCTCTGTGCGGTAAAGCCGGCGGTGCTCTCGGCCAACTGGGTGCCCATCCTCGCCGTCACCACCGCGGGTGGTTTGACCACGTTGGCAGTGGTGCTGTTGCTTTCCAAGCGGGTATTCCCCGACGCTCCGTTCGAGCACAGTGTGCTTTGGTTTGGGATGTCTACGGGTACGCTTCCCATGGGACTGGCGCTGCTGCGGATGGTCGACCCCGAGCTTCGCAGCTCTGCTCCAGCGAGCGCGGTGTTGGGTTCGGCGGGGGCGATTCTCGGCGTCGCTCCCATCGTGCTGTTGATTCATCCCATCCCCATTGCCGGCTGGGAGCCGGGACTGCTGGGCTCAACCTGGATGGCCCTTGGGTTTAGCTTGCTATATCTGGGCGTTACAGGCGCAATATGGCACGGTGTAAATCCTGCCCGTAAAAACGTCGCCGCGAGTTGATACACTAGTTGAATGCCTCTGCCGCTCCTCATGTCTGCGCTCTGCCCGATGGCTGTCCACCTAGACGCCCCGGCGCCCATCGACCTGGGACTTTGGGGTGTGGGTAGTCCGGCGGTCGTGTCGATTGTGGGCGACAAGTCGTGGTACGGAACCCCTGCCGGAGAGAGCCTAGAGTCCGAGAATTTCGGCGTCAGCTGGCTCTCCGAAGAGGCCGACAGCTCTCAGGCGGCTGCCGTCAGCGTCGCCCTCGAATCTGCGTGGCAGATTCTGGTCGAAGATCAAGGTTGGACGCCGCCGGCTGGCTCCGACCGCTATCTGCTTTGGGTGGTGCTCAACCCGTACTTGGGCGCGAACGGGGCCACATCGACGCTGCCCACGCCCGATTTTCCCTTGGGCATGACGGTCATCTCGCTCGACCCCAATCTGTCGTCGAATGAGCTGCAAGCCGCCGCCGTTCACCAGCTGCACCACGCCATCCAAGAGGCCATCCGACCCTCCACTGGCTACGACGCAGATCAGTGGTACCGCGAGGCCTCCTCGGTGTATATGCAGTCCTTGGCGCTACCCGCGAACGATGAATACCTGGGGTATGTCGATGCGTTCATCGACCATCCGCAGCTCCGATACGACAGTCCAGCCTATGGCCACGACCATGGCATGTACCTGGTGAATCGCTACCTCGAAGAGAACCAGCTGGGCCCGGGTGGCATGAAGTCGGTGTGGGACCTCGCCGCCACGTCACCGGATGTGGGATGGGACCAGCTGCTGGCCGACGCCGCGGACGCTTCGATCTCCGAATTTTGGGGCGGATTTACTCAGTCCATATTCGTCGAGAGCCTGGGTGGTACGCCGTCGCTGCCTCCGCTGCCGCTTTTCTCCAGCTTGGGGTCCGGCGTGTTGGGAGAGCCCGGCTATCTAGGTGCCGACTATTGGGTATGGGAGGGCACAGAGGCCATCGGGGTGACGGTCACACCCCTGTATTTTGGCGCCGAGTACCTGTTGATCTCCGCCACCGAAATCGGCAACCTGTTGGTGGTAGAACCGGGCGACGTCTTTCGGGTGCTCTCCACCGCTGATGCAGGGCAGGGGTACCTCTTGTTCATGACCGCGGTACCGTCCGACACCGGAACGGGTGGGCGCCACGTCATCCCGCCCCAGACGAATTTCCGCGACCCAACCAGCGAAACCGAGCGGGCCGTTCGTGGCTGTTCTCACCTGTCACCGTGGTCCGTGTCTTGGCTATGGATGGTGGGTTTACTGGGCTGGCGCAAATCTCACGGGGCTGCGTTGCCCAAGAACTGGAATCATGCCGAGCGTCTATGACACCGGACTCCCCCCGGGACCGTTCGCCGATCTTCCACCTCCTACGTGCGCCTTGATGGCCCATCCTGCTGATTTTCAGATCGTATGGGAGATCAACGCCCACATGTCGGGACGGGCGGGCTCGGTGGACGTCTCTTTGGCCCATGCCCAGTGGACCCGATTGCGGGAGGCGCTCGAAGCGATTGGGTTGGAAATACTGGTCGTACCCGCATCTCCGGGGCTCTGTGACTTGGTCTTCACCGCGAACCAGAGCTTCCCGATGCGCGACGGCAGCCGCAGGATAGTCCTGGCAAAGATGCGAGCGTTGGAGCGGGCACCCGAAGTACTGGTGGTCGCAAAGACCTGGACTCAGGCGGGCTATTTGGTTGAGCCATTGCGGGGAGATCCCGTCTTTGAAGCGGGTGGCGACGCGCTCTGGGTTCCGGGACGCCGGGTGGTGTTGTGCGGTCATGGCTTCCGCACCGACCGGCCAGCCCTCGACGAGCTGGCGTTGGCGATCGACGCTCCCATTGTGGCCTTCCACCTCCAAGACGAGCGCTTCTACCACTTAGATACCTGCCTCTGTCCCCTCGACTCGACCTGCGCGCTCTACGTGGCCGAGGCGTTCTCTGAGGCGGATGTTGCGAGGATTCTGCAGATCTTTCCCCAGGCGGTCGCCATCTCGGTCGACGAAGCGACCACCCACTTCAGCTGCAATGGCGCCAGCATCCGCGGGCACTTCTTGGTTCAGCGAGGTGCGGACCAGGCCATCGAGGTGGCCAGGTCCAGGGGCCTGGTGATTGTCCAGCTCGACACCGGTGAGTTCTTGAAGTCTGGCGGCTCAGTCACCTGTTTACACAACGTCTTTTAACGACGCCTACAGGTGGGGCTCCCATTTTCCGGGCACGCCGACGTCGATTTCGAAGATGCCACCGCTCAGATTCATTACGTAGATGCTCTCTCTCTCAAAACCACCCGCGCCCGAGCCAAAGTTGACGGCGCTGATAAACGGATTTCCCTGACCGGTGAGGTCGATGAGCTCGGTCTGGACGCCCTGGGGGTCGATGCGCACGACGTAGCCGCTCATACGGACGACGTAGATGTTGCCGCAGGTATCGACCGCCATTCCGTCGAGGATGTCGAAACCGGGACCTTGATTGACATTGGTGAGTAGGTCAGGTCCGGCGATAATCTGCCCGGTAACGTCGATCTCGGCCTTGAGAACCTCGCCGCCCTCCGAGTTCCAGTACAGGATGCGGTAGTCCGGCGCGAAGCTGATACCATCGGTACTGACCGGCGTGTCGTACAGCAGGCTGCTGGCGCGCGTGAAAGGGTCGAGTCGGGTGATCTTTCCGTTCGCCTGGGTGAAGTAGATCATGTCGTCGTCGCCGATGGCGATGCCGTTCGGCTGGTTCAGGCCGTTCATGATCACTTCTCGCGAGTAGTTGTTGGCGGGATCAAACTTGATCAGCACGCCCGCATCGGGCTCGGCCACGATGATCTCGCCGGTGGACAGGAACCGGGTGCCGCGACCCCAGCTGCTGACGTTCGGGACCAGCATCTCGGAGTTGCCCTGGTAGTCCGTGCGAATCAGGCCCTGGGTGTCTTGACTGATGCCGTACAGCATGCCGCTAGCATCGATGGTGAAGTCTTCGCTAGCGGGCATGAAGTCCATCTGTCGAAAAGAGAGGGGCGTCGCGGGGACCTGTGTGCAGTCATATGTCGAGGTGGTCGTGGTTGTGGTTGTGGTTGTGGTTGTGGTTGTGGGGGTATCCGTCGTGGTTGTGACGGCCGTGTCGGAAGGCTTTTGCGGGTTCTCGTCGATGGCGACGTTGGGCCCGCACGCGGTCAACGCCCACATTCCGATAAAAAATACTGCCTGCTTCACGAATCACCCCGTTGGAGACCATTAGCATGCCTCTAGTGGACGCAATGCGCACCCTTCAATTATTCGACAGTCCTGAGACCGGAACGTTGGGGGGGTCGAGTTTGTCCAGAGGTGATTTCAAAGCGCATAAATACGGGGTTTCGCGCGGGAGACTCCCGTAGGCTGCTACTGCTGACTCAACGCGGCCTCGAACAGGTTGTGCATCTTTTCGCGGTCGGAATCTACAGCAAAGTGACGGTTCAATGCCGAATATTTATCGAGCTCGTTGCAGTGGTCGACCAGGTAGTACAGGGCTGCCAGGCGGTCTTCGCGCGAGTGGAATGCCGAGAGCAGGCTATCGACCTGGCGCATGGTGACGGCGTGGTCAGAGGTGTACTTTTCGAGGGTCTTGAGCTTCTTCTTCAGAGAGCCTTTCATTAGCTTGCGCTTCATCTTTCCGAAGTTGGTGTCGGAAACCACTGGGCGGTTGTCGCCGTTCAGAAACAGCTCTTGTTCTTCGACGACGATGTCCAGGTGCGTGTCGGTGTACTCGAAGTACAGGTCGTTGTCCCAGCCGATGGTGACGTCGACAAAAGCCTGGGTCACACCAAGGAGATTCGTGATCTCGACGCGGTAATCTCCCTCGGTGAGATCGGGGATGATGATGCGCGTTGTGGGGTCCTTGCGGACCAAGTCGCCGTCGATCTTGGCGAGAACAGGGGTGTCGCAGTCAATGTAGACAGTCCCGGCCGAGGCCAGGCTGGCAAGTAGCCACCAGAACATGAGATCTTCCTAATTGTTGGGGGCCCAAGCTTCGGGCGTTTCGAAGGCTTCTGCACCGGTAGACATGCCGAATCGGATCTCCACGGGTGCGTGGGGCGCAGTTTGTAGCGTGCCGGCTGCCCAGGTGTTGCGATCCTGGAAATCCTTGAACTCGAGTTGATGGGGTCCGGCGGGTAGGTGAATCCGAATACGCTGGGATTTACCACGATATTCCCAGAGGAGCTGGCCGTCCATCCAAACATTAGACCAAGAGCGTTCGCGACTGACCAGCGTGATCACGGCGCCGCTCCCGACGGGCACCAGCAGCCTCACTTCGCCGTCGAAGGGCTCGGTGGCGGCTGACGCAGTGGCGGTCTCGGGCGGCGGTGCGTCGGTGGAGGCAGGGACCGGTGCGAGCGTTTCGTCTTGAGCGGCCACGAGGTCGAGGAGCTGTGCGTCTGCGTCGACGGGTTGGTTCTGGTTCGCCAGGTCCCTGAGCTGTTGGCTGGTCCGGGCGGTGGAAGCACCCGTATTTTTGCTGTTGTATGGGCGGTACTTTGGCGCCCTTTTCAACGGCTGCTCGTCGACCACAACCAGCTCCTTGTTTTGCCATCTGGCTGTAGTCAACATGCCGCGCTTGACCAGCAGTGTGCCTTGCCACAGCTCTTGGCCCACCAGGTTACGCACGGGGATTCTTTGGTTCCCCTCTTTGCTATCCCCAAAGGTGATGGAGGTTCCGGCGCTGTCGCCCACAGTGTGGGGAATCATGTTGACCACGATCACCACCGGCCGATCGGTGGTGAGGTGAAGCCGGGCCTCGGCATGAGCTTTGGACGAGCCCAGGATGGTTAGTAGGAGCAGGAAGAGGCGCATATGTGAATACTAACCCGCGAGCGGTGAGCGTTGGTCCTTTGGTGGACATGGTGGAAAATGTGCGTCTATTCGGCCTCAGCCTTTCGACTGCCGTGACCTGCCTTGGGGAGCTTGGTATCGAGGTTCCAGGTCGGGTCCCACTCGGCGGTGTGACAAGCTGTGCACACGGCTTCGATCACGCAGACGGGGCAATCTTCGCCCAAGCCTTCGATGTTTTCCTTGCCGCCGCCAGCCTTCACATGGGCTTCGCCGGGGCCGTGGCAGGACTCGCACGAGACCCCGCGATCGACATGGAATGCTTCGAGGGAGGATGGGGCGGGTCCGCTCTTCTTGGCGGTGGCGTGGCAGCGCACGCAGCTTGCGTCTTGGTGCTTGTCGTCAGTCTTGAGCTTCGACATTGCACCAGAGTGCGCCGACAGACTCCACTGGGAGTGCTGAGCGGCATGGCAGGACTGGCAGGCGTCGGGGCCCACATTCACGCCCTCCTCGAAGGCCAGCAGTGCCCGTGGGATATCGCCGTTGTACAGATCTGTTCGGACCGCTTGGTAGGCGGCGTCGTCTAGGGAGTCGGCCCGGAAGTGGTCGATGAGCGGAAGGCCTTTCTCGACGCTGAAGGCGATGCTGTGGTCGGCGTCGTGGCAGCCGTCGCAGGACTCCTTCGCATCGAGTCGCTTGCCGTCGTGGGGACCACCGGGGCCGTGGCAGGCCTCGCAACCCACGTCGGTGAGCGCGTGCTCGGGGGAACCATCCCAGCCGGTGGGTTGGTTGGCACCGGTGACGTGGCAGCCGGTGCACTTGGGGTCGTCCATCTTGTCTTGGAGGGCGAGGGTGCGCCAGGCGATGCTGTGGTGGGTGAGGCCCCAAGAGAGGTGTTCGGTGACGTGACAGGCGCCGCAGTGGTTGTTGCCTTGGTACTCGTCCTCGCGGAACACGCTGAAGGCGTCGCCCTTGACGCGAGCCTCGACCAGACCGTCGAATCCGGGCTTGTAGGGGTACCAGACGTCGACCACTTTTACCTTGGTTTTGGACTCGGGGTGCACCAGCACCGCGCTGGGCGTAGAGCGGGCTCCGAGGGCGGCCACGATCTCGCGATCGGCGTCGTGGAGGATATTGAAGCGGATGTCGTGGTCGCGCTTGAATGCCTCGATCTGCGCCAGGGTGGCGCTTCCGCGGGACACGCCAATCAGCACCGTCTCGGACTCTTTCAGGCGTTCAGAGAGCTGATTCACCTCGGCGGCCACAGCGACGCAGTGCGGGCAGGTGGGCGAGAAGTAGAACACCACTGTGGGTTTCTTGATCTCGACGCCCAGCAGCTTTGGGACCTCGATACTGGGCATTTGGTCTGGGCTGAGGCCCGTGACCACCATCGG
>JAACDH010000124.1 GCA_009936995.1 Rhodobacterales bacterium | reverse complement strand
TACCGGATCGAATCTCGGGATCTAACAGGACATCCACACTGTCGAAGGGCACGCCCAGAGAGCGGACGATGCTGGCCGCGCGCATGGAGAAACCACACTGCGGGAAGTCTGGCGTTCCCTTCATGAAAAGAAGGACGCGATTGTCGTCTAGCAGTGCTTTGATCTTATCGTCGGTGCTCATGGTTCATCCCTGCCAGTTGTCTGGAGTAAAGGTTCGCAACGCCAGCGCGTGGATATCCGATTCCATGTGCTTGCCCAGAGCGCCGTATACAAGCTGATGTTGCTTGACGCGATTAACACCGACAAACGCCGAAGATGCAACACGTGCTTCGAAATGAACACCGTCATTGGCGGGGTCGTCAACGACAGCGGTGCAATCGGGCAGAGCCGCTTCGATCATATCTTGGATACGCTGAGCCGAGAACATTTGGAACTCCGAATTCGAACTTCCCTCGTATAGCCGCAAGTCGAGCCTGACAACTAGATTCAGACCATGTACCCTGCATCTCTTACTCGGAGAAACTCGATGGGCACCACACTACTCCTCACCCTAGCGCTGTCCGGCGCTCAAGCACAGGCGGGCGAAGTCACTCTATACGACGTCAACGACTTCCCAGGCCAAGGCGAACTCGCCGGCGTAGATGGGTGGGAGAACGGCTACAGCTCTGATCCTTGGTGGCGAGAAGGTGGCGTGGCCGCGTCTATCACCGACCACAATATCGGCGACTCTCCGGGAAGAACAACCTATGGCAGCGGCGGCGCCGTCGACAACTGGATCGTCAAGAGCGGACAGATCGCCCAAGGCGGTGTCGAAGCCACGTTCGTCAACGAAGACGATGACACCTTCGCCCTGGTCCTTGGCGTCAACAACGGCATGGATTTGTACATGGCGGGCTACACCAAAGACAACGCGCCTGAACCCCTAGGCAATCAGAACCAAGGCACCCTCTTCCTCATCCGGGTTGCCGGCGGCAATGCCGCGGTCATCGACACCTTCAACCTCGACCTACCGATCGACACGCCTCACAGCCTGCGTGTCGAGTCCAACGACGGCGAGATCTCGGTCAGCATAAATGGCACCCTGCGCATCAGCGTCGTCGATCCCGCTCCCATTCCCGCAGGCCGCGCGGGCATGTACGGCTACGACTCGGGCGACAATGATGGCGGTGCAGGTGGATCCTGGGGCGGCGGCGGTGGCGGCGACGGTACAGCCATGTACATCCGGCGGTCCGCGCCTTTCAGTTCGACGATGACGACGACGGCGTCGTCGACGACGAAGACAACTGCGAGTTCATCGCCAACACCGACCAAATAGACGCAGACGGGAACGGTGACGGCGGCGCCGGTGAAGGCGCAACCGGCACAGGAACCGGCGGCATGGGTACGGAAACCACTACCGGAACGGGCGGCACCCCCACGGACACAGTCCCCGACACCAACATGCCGACCACCACCGGCGTCGGAGACGCCTTCTCCGACGAGGCGCTCCAACTCCAGCCCGGATGCAACTGCAGCCAAACCTCCGCGCCTGCACACCTGTGGTGGCTAACTTTGCCGGGTCTGGCGCTCCTAAGACGCCGTCAATAGACCCAAAGCCCCGTGGTGACACGAGGCCCGTTTACATCACTCGGCGTCGGCCTCGGCTTCGGGTTCGGGTTCGGCCACCTCGGCTTCGGCCACTTCGGCACCAAAATCAACGATGGTAATGCTCCTGCCCTTGGGAGCGAGAATTGCATAACGACCTGCGGGAAGCGCGTCGCCGGCGATGTATCGCCCCGCGCGATCGCCGGCCTGCTTTTCGGTGACTTTGCTCTGGTCGATGACCGCGGACACTTCCTCGAAGGTGGTGTCGTCGGTGAAGCGAATACCGACGTAGCTCCAAGGGTCCATGGTGACCGTGCTCTCGGCATCGCCAAAGTGACGCTCTCCGCTCTTGATCAGCGGGAAAATCTCCAGGTTTTCGATCGATTCCGGGCTAACGATGACCAGGTATTCACCAACGGCGATGCGGGTGACCTGCTTGGGAACGGTGTTTGGGTAGCGGACCTTAGTGTCGGACTCCATGATGGGGTCGGACTTCACGTCAGCGCTGGTGCGAACGGACTGGAACTCGTTGCCCGCGAGGTGGAACAAGCCACCACCAGTACCGTTACGCCAAGCCTCGATGGTCAGGCCTTGAATACCGCCGTCAGCGATCTCGCCGAGTTCGGGTGCCCACCAAGTGTCATCCATAATGGTGAGGCTGTAGGCCGTTCCGGTGCAAACGTCGTTAATCGCAAATTTTCCCTCGGCGTCAG
>JAACDH010000672.1 GCA_009936995.1 Rhodobacterales bacterium | reverse complement strand
GTGCCATCGGGATGTTCCCTTCGTAGGTGTCTTGCACAGCCGTTCTCTCCGCTCCGTTTCGGGCGGCTCTGGAATCACCTGGTTCCGTAGGCGGTGCCTCGGGGCAAGAACTGTCAACACAACTGAACCGATCAGTCGCTGGCTTCACCGATGATGTTGCCGCGTTGCTGGGGGGTATTCACCCCTAGAAACGGACCCCGAACTGCACTCCGGTCATGGAGGGGGTCAAAATTGGGGAAAATGACATATGAACGCCGTTTTTCTCATCGATTTGCTTGCGGTTTCGCGACAGCTGCGCCATTCCCAGGCCGGTGCCGGCGATGAGGGCTCCGCTGCCAACCAATCCCAGTTACGCGGTGACGGGGCCCGCCCAGTCATCCATGTGCGTGCCCGACACGGCGCCTCCCATGAGTGCCGCCGTTCCCAGCATGGAGAGGCCCACTGCCAGCCCTCTGCGCCCGCCGAGACCTTGCTTTTCGCCGAGGAGTGTTCCCGCGCGCTGGCCTCCACCATGGAGCATGGCTAAACACACTCCAGAGGTAACCGCGGCGGGCCCCGTCAGCAGGAGGGAGGAGTATTGTCTCGCCTTTGGGTCCCTCATGCCGAAGATCGTGCCACTGACGGCAAAGGCAGACGAGACGACGCACAGACCGCTACCGATATGACCGGTGGTCTGTGCCGGTGGGTGCTGACGACGCTGCCCATTGGGCGCTGCAGCTTTAGCTTTGGCTTCTTCCATTACTCTTTTTTCTTCGTCCGGTGAGGCGGATGCGGAGGTACTAGCCAACAGACACAGTAGGATGAGATGTTTCATGCCTGCCATGTATTCGTGTCGCCGCCTTGGAACGCTTACTAGCGATTACGCCGTGCCAAGGCAGAAGAGGATAAGCGCCCCCAAGTTCAATGCGCTTCCCACCAATACATCGGCCGCGAACGCCCTTCCCGCGTGTTCGATGTGGCGGAGCTGAACGGCAACCGCTCGGGGACTATGCCAGTTTTGGATGCGAAAACTGGCGTCGCCACCCAGCCACGCCAACCCCAAGTGCGTGAGCAACGGCCTTTGGGTGCGCCCCGTCACGAACGCGACCTGGTGACCTAGCGAAACCAATGCTTGGGCCAATCCAATAGCTGGAAATAGGAAACCCGGAGAACTGTGGGTGCAGAACAGGATGTTCATCGATGGGGCCGTCTCATAGGTGCCTCAAAGTTGCTTTTGATACTTGGCCTGCGCCATGGCGCGTCAGGTGAGCCACGGTGAAGGATTCTCCTCGGCGACCCGCGTGCCTGTTACCAAGTAAATGAGCCGCTCGTCACGATAGCGGCCAACCCAACACAGCCTCCTGGGCCGCCAACATCGCTTTTTTAACCGTGAAATCGGTCTCCGCGGCCAGTGCGAGTGTGGTCAGGACGAAGAACATGTGCCGAGTGTACACCGAACCGTGTTTGTACAATGATTGCGCTTGCTGTATCAGGCGAATGGGTCGCCAAAGGGCCGGTCAGCGGCCTCGCCATCGCCCGCTACCGCATGGAGCGCGGGAAGAATCAACCGTACCTGCCGACGGTGACGTTCCAGCTCGGTTCGGGAACGTCGTGATGGAGGCGCGCCATGTCATGGAGATGAATTTATACACAAAGCTGCCCGAGGACTGCATCCATGCGCTGGAGTAATCCCTGGTCGGCTTTTCGGTGGATGCTGCCCGGTTAGGAGGATGGGTCTCCTAAAAGCGATTACATCTCTGCGAGACGATGTTCGTTTCGTGGTGAAGGAACGGGCCGGTCTAGACGTCCAATTCCCGGTCTACCCGCAGGAGTGCCGCTTGAATCTATTCGCAACGCACACATCAGGGTCCGCAACGATATCGGGGCTTATGGTATTGTCGCTTGTGCTGGGCGGCTGCATCCCAGATCTTCCAACGCCCGATGCGCCCTGCGAAATGTGGGAATCCCCTGGACTATTCTCCGTCGTGCTACGCCAAGATGAGGGACCGAAACGCCGCACTTGGGTGTGGGTACCCAAGAGCGAGGGTCCGCGGCCACTAGTGGTTTCGCTGCACGGCGGAGGCGGGGATCACAACACCATTTCCCAAAGCACTCAGCTCATCGCGCTCTCCAACCAAGAAGGCTTCGTGGTGGCCTTTCCCGAGGGACTTGGATTTGTCGACAACGTCTGGAACGCGGGAAGTTGTTGTGGATCCTCAGACGAAGACCGCAAAGATGTGGACGACGTGACCTTTCTCGACGATCTTGCCGTGGAGATCGGCAGCCGAACCTGTGGTGCCGATGTGTTGGCGCAGGGCTTCTCCAACGGCGGCATGATGTCACATCGATGGGCATGTGAAGGACAGACGGTCGATGGGTTGCTGCCGGCCTCCGGCACGTTGTTGACGTCCAAGTGCGAGGGTGTTCCAGTGCCAATCCGGCACTACCACGGAGAAAACGACCCATCTGTTCCCTACGAAGGAGGCATGGGCCGCAAGGAAGAAGTTGGCATTGTCACAAGCGTCCCCGACACGATGGCCATCTGGCGAATCCGCAACAAGTGCACCGATGACGAACCTACAGTGGTGGTCGACGGGGATACCACGTGTACCGCGTGGTCCTGTGAGGTGCCGACAGAGATGTGCATCGTAGAGAACTGGGCGCACACGTACCCAGGCGGACGCAACAGGAACGGAAAACAACACGACGCCACCACTGATGGCTGGCAGTGGTTCCGCGAGGCGCGTGATCTGCCCTAGAGAGCGCTCCCACAAATCGTCGAGGCGGGGCGCCGCCGCCGATCGCGTACCCGCCCAATGCGGCGGGTTGTTTCGGCAATTGGCGACGCAGGTAGCTCCCTAGGAATGGCGTTGATGTAGCGGTCATGCGGGCGCCGAGCCAAGGCAACGCATTGTCCATTTCGTTTGCGTGGGTCCTGCTCGCTCCCACGGTCCGATGCCTGCTACGCGAGATGTTCGAGCAAGGTCGTCGCCGCCAACTTCCCGAGCTCGTTCGATGCCAGCGGACTCGCACCCGTGATCAAGTGTCGGTCAACGCAGCAGGTCTTATCGCCCTTGGTATTCACGATCTTGGCGCCAAGGGCGGTGAGCCTCTCTCCCAGCCGCCACGGCATCGGACCTGGCAGGTAGCCGATCATCGGCGTCATCTTGTCCACCGAGTCAGCCAAGACCGCCAGTTTGGTTCCTACGTTCGGGTATTCGGGAATGCCCAACATGGCGCGATGACCACCGGCGCGCCACTCGGCGTCGCGATCTCGAAGCCCGCATTCTTCAGGTGCAACATGGGCAAGAGCGCCTCCACAGGATGGTTGCCCGTCGAGAACGACTTCCCATTCTGCATCAGCATGTTCTTTTGCTCGGTGAAGACGACCAGGGTTTTCGCGCGCTTGCCTTCATAGGCGGCATACGGAATGCGTTTCCAGTTCTTCGGTGGCGATGACCCCGGCGACCAGGGCCCCTCGGGACGTCTGCAGCTGTCGCCCTTGTCCGGTCTACGCAGGCACGACTTCGAGCACGATCTTGCCCTTCGAGCGACCAGTCTGACTCTTGAGATGGGCCGCGCGAGCCTCCGACAGCGGAAACACCGAGTCAATGAGAACCCGGACTGTACCAGCATCAATCAGCTTGGCGATCTCGCCGAGGGCCTCGCTGCTGGGCTGGACCATGAAGATGCCCCCCGTGGCGCCTACCGCAGCAAGCGCATTCTCGTCCGGCGGTGCCACCACCGAGAACAAGCGGCCACCTGACCTCAGCAGCTCAACGGACCGCGTCTGCGTGTCGCCGCCAATGGTGTCCAGCACCACGTCGACCTTGCCGAGCACGTCCTCGAATCGCTGTGAGCGGTAATCCACGAACTCGTCGGCTCCTAGGTTGCGAATCAACCCCTCGTTCGCAGAAGACGCCGTGGCGATGACATGGGCTCCGGCCCACTTGGCGAACTGAATCGCGAAGCTACCCACCCCACCAGCACCGGCATGGATGAGCACCCGTTCGCCCTTCTTCAACTTGGCGTGGTCGAAGAGCGCCTGCCACGCGGTGAGACCCGCAAGGGGTACGGCGGCGGCCTCGTTGTGGGACAAGCTCTGGGGCTTCACGGCCAGCTCGGAAGCGCGCACCACCATGTACTCGGCGTAGCTGCCGTCGCGGGAAATGTCGGGTCGACTGTATACCTCGTCGCCGACCGACAGATGCGTGACCTCGGCGCCCACCTGTTCCACCACGCCAGACACGTCCCACCCAAGTGTAAGCGGCATCTTGTGTGGAACCATCGAAGCGAGGTAGCCAGCCCTGATCTTCCAATCCACGGGGTTCACGGCTGCGGCATGTACGCGAACCCGAATGTCCCCTGGACCGGCCTGTGGCATCGGCGCGTCCTCGTAGCTGAGAGATTCGACGTCGCCGTAGCTGTGGATGCGAATGGCTTTCATGAGAGGCTCCTTGATGGGACTTGGACCTTCAAGATAAGCGCTGCTGCGAATGGTGCCTGGACCACTCATGGGATAAACTATCTCATTGGAGAGACAATGAGGATAAGAAGCATTAGCGCAACTCCGAGGTCAGCATACAGGCTTTCGGTGGTTTCGGGTTGGCGTGCGGGGCTTGGGCGTCTCCGGCGCCACGGCGGGCCGTCGGGCCCGCCTCCCGGAAGCGCAGTTTGCTCCCTGGTGCGGTTCGTCGGGCTCGTGGCGTACTCAGACGCAAACGCGGGTCGGCGGACCAACGCAGCGCTCGCTGTGCGGCTCAGGCGGACGCGAG
>JAACDH010000671.1 GCA_009936995.1 Rhodobacterales bacterium | reverse complement strand
TGATGTCGTAGACCATCTCTTGGAGGCCTTCGCGGTTCGCTAGGCGAGACGCGGACAGCTCGAACGTGGTGGAGTACTGGGTGAGCAGCGTCTGAATCTGCTGGCGGGCTTCGTCTTCGCCCGTGTAGCGGAAGCGCAGCAGGCCCTCGGCCTTGGAGCGGATACCAAAACCCGTCCAGTGCAGGTAACCCGAGGCCGTGCCGATGAGGAGGGTGGCCAGACCCGCCAGTCCGAGTTGACCCGCACCCGACGCCATTCCGATGGCCACGGACAGGAACAAGAACGTGGTATCGCGGGAGTCTTTGACCGGCGTACGGAAGCGAACGATGGCCAAGGCCGCCGCCAGACCGAAGGCCCGAGCCAGGCTGTCGCCGACAACGCTCATGATCACGGTGATGACCATCGACAGCATCACCAAGGACTGCACGAAGTTCTGGCTGTAGGACAGCACGCCGTGGGAGCGGGCGTAGAACCACCCGACCAACTGGCCGCACAGCCAAGCCACCAATAGGCGTAGCACAAAGTCGCCCAGCGCCACGCTCGCCCCAGGGGGCTGCGAAAACATACTGGTTAGAATACCGTCCACGTATCACTCCATTCAACCCGGTTCCACGGAGCATCGCCGATCTGCTCGACCCCTTGGACGTACTTGCTGCACGACACCCGCTTCAGTTCGAGGGTGTGTACCAGAAAGCGCATCCAATCGGGAAATGCCCCATTGAATTTCATTTCGAGAATTGTTTGATGACCATCGAGGCGGACGGTCTGCCACATGGCGTCGTCGGGCTGAGCCGGCGTCTCTATGTTGGGAGCCTGCACGCGCAAGAAGCGGTCGAAAGTAAGTCGGGCACCATCGCCATAGCGGCTGCCAAAGGCCTCGCGCATGTAGCTGACCCAAAGCCGAGGCCGCATGTCCATGATGTCGAAGATGTTCCGGAACGAGTCGTAGTAGCTTTGGTGGCTCTCGACCTTCGCCACAAAACCCTCGGGCGGTGGTGGCTCGCTGTTGGAAAGCAGTGCCCAGTGTTCCCGCGGAATCAGCGCCCGGCTCTTGACGATGCTGTCGCCCACCCGGCCCTTGTTCTCGGCAAAGACAGGCATGTCGTCTGTCCAGCCGTAGGTGCGGATGCGAATCTTGAAGCGGTTGCGATCACCCGCGACGGTGCCCATAGCGAGCTTCCAGTCCCAGGTGTCGTAGTACAGACTGCAGACTTCGTAGTTGCCGTTATCGCCGTAGGCGTCGGGCTCACAGTACATGGTCACCGCGTCGCGAATGAAGTCCGCTTGTTTCTCAGTGATTAGGTACTTGAACTCGTATCTGGCTAGAAACTCGGGCATCTTCTAGTTGGACGCCTCGGGCGTGGCTGGGTAGGCGAGCTCCCAGTTCTCACTTCCGTCGGGGATTCGCGCCAACGACGTGTCTGCCGCAATGACCCCGTAGTCCATGGAGTCGATGAGCACGTTGCCACCATCGAGCGGGCCGTATAGCCCGACCTCTTCACCCAATTGCTCGAGGTTGAAGCTGGTGTGCAGGGAACCCTCTTCTGGGTCGCTGTCACAGAAGATGATCAAGTAGCCATTTGCCGGAATGGTGGCCCCGCCAGGAAACTCCCACTTGTCGGTGTTGGTGAGGTTATCCGTAAGGAAGTACCCCGACAAATCGACGGCTTTTCCGCCAGCATTGTACAGCTCGACCCAGTCCGGGAAGGCGCCAATTTCGTCTTGCAACACCGTGGCGTTGGAAGGCATCACCTCGTTGACAAACACCGAAGGCAAGGCGTTACTGCCACCCCCGGTATCGCTGTTTTTATCATTGCTACAGGCGACCGCGAGCAGCGCCAGAATTACCCAATATTTGCACACGCAGGCGACCCCTCTGCAGATTTGTCTAGTCGGAAAGTTAGCACGCATTTCGCCCTGCCATGGGCTCGACTTGTCAGAAGTCCGTCTGCCTCTGTCACCGAAGCGTCACACACTAGAACAAGCGGTCGCCAAAAGCACGCTGTTCGAGCGCATCAGCGTCAGTAGAATCCAGGATTTCTTTCGCGACAGAGAACGAGAAACCACCCCGAGCAAATTTTGCCATATCCTTCTGTTTATCCGACCAATCTTCCGACCTAGCCCCCCGTGACCAGGGTCCCAGCCGACGCTTTCTCGCGAACGTACAGGCCGCTTTCAGATCGATGTCACCGTCTCGGGCCCGAATGGCCTCCAGTGCTCCTTCGATGGCGGCACTTGGCACACCTTTGACCCGTAGCGTCGCCTCACTCATCCGGGCGCTGGCTCCGCGACGGTGCAGGGCGAGCGCCTTCATATTGGCGTAGCGGTTGTCGTTGAGCAGGTTCTGGGCTTCGAGCGCGTCGAGCTCGGCCTCCACCCAGTCAGCACCCTGTGCGGGGTCTTCGTCGAAGTGAGTCGCCGCCTTGTGTACACGCCTCATCAGCAGTCGACGCAGGTTGGCCCGGCTGCTTTGGTACCGTTCCAAGTAGTGAAACGCGACGTTGTGCAGCCGGCTAGCGGTCATGCGTTTTGGCGGGCGACGAGCCAAGTTTGGCCTCCACTACGGTACTTACTAACCACACGTGCGGTCATCGGCCCAATTTGGTGATACGGTGCGCTCTTCAGGAACGGGAGCCCCCATGCGAACAATTCTCCTCATTGTCACCGCCACCCTCATCGCATGCGGAGGCGGTAAAGACGGCGAAGTTCAGCCCGTTGCCGACGAATTATCCGGCTGCAACCCCATCGATCCCACGTTGTGTTCGCTGCCCTGGCCGTCGTCCTACTACCAGGTCGCGTCCAGCACCCCCTCTGGCATGCAAAACGCATTCCCGTTCGGTTCCCTGGCCGGCAACCGCGACGGTGCGGAGCTCGATCCCGCGATGCTCAATGAAAAGGATGGTTTTGCCACCCTCACGCCCATGGTCACCTTCATCGACAACCTCAACGTCGAGGGCATCATCTCCCACACCGATCTTGGGGCCTACCTGGCCGACGACGCTCGCACCCTGCTGATCAACGCCAACACCGGCGAGCGAGTGATGCACTTCGGCGAGCTCGACAGCGCCGCCCTCGAAGGCGAGCAATCCCTCATGATTCGGCCTGTGGTTCCCCTCGAGCACAGCACCCGCTACATCGTCGCCTTGAGCAACCTGGTCCACAATGATGGCTCAGAGGTCTCCGCCAGCCCCGCCTTCGCCGCGCTCCGCGACAACACCGACGCCACCGAGCCCGACGTCGACAAGCGCCGCGAACACTTCGAAACCAACATCTTCCCCGCCCTTCAGACGGCAGGCTTCCCCCGCGACGAGCTGCTGTTGGCCTGGGACTTCACCACCGGCAGCGCCGAGGTCCTGCACAAAGACATCCTGCACATCCGCGACGACGCGGCGGCGCGCATCCCCGCCGACGGCCCCACGTACACCTTCGAGGAAGTCACCGTCGACGACTGCAGCATTCCGGGAACCACCATCCACAAGACCATCGAGGGCACCATCAACTTGCCCCACTACATGACCGCCGACCAAGGGGGCTCTTGGTTCGCACGCGGCGACGACGGTCTGCCCGCCTACCAGGGCGACACTCATCCGCCCTTCCTCATCCGCATTCCGTGCAGCTTGGCCGACACCCCCCGGGCCACACCGCTTATCCTCCAGTACGGTCACGGCCTGCTCGGCGACCGCTCCGAGGCCTACACCGGTTGGCTGTCCGAGATGGCCAACACCGAGGGCTGGATTGTGTTCGCCATGGACTGGACCGGCATGAACACCTGGGACGCCGGTCACATCATGCTAATGCTCTCCAACGACCTCTCCGACTTCCGCATGCTGCCCGAGCGGTCGCAACAGGGCTTCATCGAGTTCAACTTGGGCCTACAGATGATGCAGACCTCTATGGTCGGCGACCCCGAGCTCATCTACGACGGCGTCTCGCTGCTCGAGGGCTCGCCCACCGGCTACTATGGCAACTCTCAAGGCGGAATCTTAGGCGGAGCATACCTGGGCATGGCCACACAGGTCGACCGCGGCGTACTCGGGGTCGCCGGCATGCCCTACAGCTTGTTGTTGCAGCGCTCAGCCGACTTCGGGCCGTTCTTCATGCTGTTCCAAGAGAAGTATCCCGACTCCAAAGACATCACGCTGCTCATGGCCATCATGCAGACCCTATGGGACGCCGGAGAGCCTTCTGGATACGCCAATGTGCTCACCAGTAATCCCCTGCCCGGCACGCCCGCCAAAGACGTGCTCATTCAGGTAGGAATCGGCGACGCGCAGGTCACCACCCTGGGCGCCCATGTCATGGCCCGCGCCTACGGAGCGACCACCGTAAACCCGCAAACCCGGCCGATCTACGGCGTCGAGGAGGTGGGCAGCGGCTACGTGGGTTCGGCCCTAGTAGAGTTCAACTACATCGACGTCGGCCCGGATCCAATCGAGAATCTACCGCCACTGCGGGCCAGCGACACCCACGAGTGCCCGCGGCGCGAACCCTGGGGCCAAGTGCAGATCCGTGATTTTCTAGTAGACGGGGTCGTCAACCACACCTGCGACGGCCCCTGCAACTCCATGCGCCAGGGGCTATGTGACTAAAATGCCGTTCTTCGCTATACGACTGCTCCCCCTGTTTCTGATGCTGGCCTGCGCCGGTGGCAAAGGATCCGACACCGGCTCCGAAGCGGCCTGCGAGTCCAACACTGATGCCAGCCTCGAGATCGGCTCGGGTGCGGCATCCTTCGAGACCTTGTCTGCCGGCGAACCCATCATGTTGGTGCACGGAGCCCAGGGCGGCTACCACATCGAACTTGGACTTCGAGCCACCGGTATCGACGCCAGCGACCTCGTCGCAGCCGACTTCACCGGCGAGATTGGCGGCGTTCAGCTCGCTCAGTCCAAGCCCTGGCTGCAGTTTCGTTGCAACCCGGCCACGGCCACCTGGGACGCCTGGGGAACCACCCTCATCTACGACAGCACGCCCGAAGATCTGAAGGGTCAGTCCACGGATGTGCACGTCTTCCTTACCGATGTTTCCGGCGTCGAATTGTCGGCCGACCTCATCCTGACCATCGAGGATCCACTCGTCCAATGAAATCGCTCACTCTCTTCTCTCTGGCCCTCCTGGTGGCCTGCGGCAACGACAAGAGCTCCGACAGCGGCGAGGCTACGCCGTTCTCGGCCCCCATCAGCTGCGACGACGTAGGCATCGATATCCCCAGCGGGCTCGGCGAAGCGTCTGGGGCGTGGGACCCCGCGGGTCGTCTGGTGTTTTTCGGTGGAAACGACGCCGTTCCCATCGAATGCGCCTTCGGAAACACCTCTTTTGTAGGAGAGACCTGGGCCTACAAGCCGGCCTGCGAAGGCTTCGTGCGTATCGAAACGGCCGAGTCCCCCCAAGATCGGGGGCGTCATGTGGCGGTCTACGACGACGTCAACCACGCCATGCTCATCCACGGTGGACGCAGCCGCGTCGAAGCCAGCGGTCCCTACACCTTGTACGGCGACACCTGGTCCTTCGACCTGAGCACCGACACCTGGACCAAGGTCACCGGTGCAGCCGATGGGCCCAGCAAGCGAGGCAACCATGGAGGCGCCTTCGCGCGCGGCAAGATGTACATCAACGGCGGCAACGAGTCCACCGACGGCGCCAACTTCCTCCTCAAGAACGACACCTGGGCCTTCGATCCCACGAACAACACCTGGGAGAAGCTCTCCACGACCAACAAGCCGGCGAACCGCCTTTACCATCCCATGACCAGTGATGGCGACCACTTGTACATCTACGGGGGTGGCGACGAAAACGCGCTGTTCGGAAGCGGTTTCATGAACGATCTCTGGTCCCTCAATCTGGACACCCTCGCCTGGACCGAGCTGTCCGACGGCACCGAAGCGAGCGCGCCCGTGGGTCGTATCTGGGGTTCGCTCACCCACGATGCCGCCAACAACCGGCTGGTCATGTTCGGCGGCCACGACGAGACGCCCCTCGGCAACAACAACGAGCTGTGGCAGTTCAATCTAGAGAACAACAAGTGGAAGTTGCTCGAAGCCGGAGATCGGTTGGACAACCCAGAGAACGGCTTCTGCGACTTTCCCGCCGACTACACCACAATCGTCGACGGCAGTCCCGAGCGACGTGAAGCGGGGGTGTCGGCTCAAACCGGAGATGGCAAACTGATCATCTTCGGCGGCAAGACCGACTGTGGCAACATCAACGACGTGTGGTCCCTCGATCTTAGCACCGACGTCTGGGAGGAACACTCCCGGGCAACTCAGGGCGAGGCCTGCCTGCGCGCCTACCAAGAGTGCTCGTCGATGTGTTTCTGATCGAAGGACTCAACCCTCGGCGCAGTGTCCCGTTGCGAGGGTGGTCTAAGACTACCAGTCCTCCCACGATTCTTTGCCTTCGCCGGCTTCTGGCGGCTTCTCTTCGGAGGCGTCACCGCGGGCTGGAAGGCCGGCGATGTAGGTCGCGATGGCCGCGCGGTCCTCTGCGGAGATCTGACTCGTTCCTTCGCGAATCACTCGGCCCATACCCGAGCCAGCGTAGTCGCCCTCGGGGTCCTGACCGTCTTCCAGGTAGGAGGCGAGCTCGGACTCGGACCAGCCGACCAACCCAGTGGGCGTAAGATTCGGCCCCTTCTCGGGCGGAAGGTCTCCGCCTGCCATCCATTGCCCACGCTTCATTGCCCCCAGGCCGTTTCGCGGTGTATGGCACTCGCCGCAGTGCGCCGGTCCGTTGACTCGGTATGCGCCGCGGTTCCAGGCGTCGTCTTGGTGTTTGTCATCGCGGTACGCCCCGGAATTGAAGTACATCAGCTTCCAGAAGCGCACCAGGAAGCGGTTCCCCGTGAGGCCGTGGAGTTCGTGAGGCTGGTTGGGGCGTTCGACGGCGGGCAGCGTCTGTAAGTAGGCCCACAGATCGCGCAAATCAGCGTCGGTGAGCTGAGTGAACGAGGGATACGGAAAAGCTGGAAAGTAGGGACCGCCCTGGGGACTGCGACCGCGACGCATGGCCCGTTCGAAGTCCTTGTACGTCCAATCTCCCACGCCATGGGTGACGCTTTGGCTAAGATTTGTACCGTAAAACGTGCCAAAAGACGTCTGGATGGCGTGGCCTCCGGCGAACGGTTCCCCCTCGGGTGCCGTGTGACACGAGCCACACCCCGACAGCGCCGCCAACGTCTCGCCCTGCTGGACGTCTTGGGCGGCTGCGCAGAGCCATCCCGAGAACAACCACCAGAGCATCGAGCTACTCGTCCTCTTCGCGGTAGGTGTCGTGACAGCCGCCACAGCTCTGGCCTACCTTTCCGTACGCCTCGAGCGCCTTGACCAGGTCGCCAGTCTTCGCGACGACGACGTAGTTCGAGGTGGCGTCGTTGTAAGCCTTGACCGCCTTCTCGAAACCCTTGGCGTCGGTCCAGATGGCGGCGAGGGCTTCGGTCTCGAGCTTTCCGTCAGGCTTGGTGTTCGCAGGAAACTGGGCCACCAGGTTGTTGCCTAGGGCGTGAAGGGCCGCGGCGTGGGCGTTTAGGTCCTCGGCGCGGCTGACGTTGCCCTTGAGGATGAGCTTAGAGGAGTACATGTGCTTGCCCATCGTCTCCATTTGGATGTGACGGTACTTGACGGTGTCTGCTGGCGAGTCGTCGGCGAGGGCCGCGGGGGCAGTGAACAAGGTAGCCACCAAGGTGGCGGCGATCGTGAAACGGTACATGAGAATCCTCCGATGAGCCAAGCTGGCTCATCTCGGCGCCGACGTCAAGACCCGTGCCCCGTTCTGGTACTTCCTTTGACGGTTGACTATGATTACCGTGGAGGACACATGAAGAGAGCAGTTTGGCTTTTCGCCGCGGTACTCACCTGGAGCATCCTGGCGTGCAGCGGCGCGCTCGATGACTACCCCGAACAAGCGATCTCGTACGAACGGCCCAACGGCGACAAGAAACCTCCCAAGGGCCGACGACGCAAGAAGCCCAGCCCAGATCGCGGAACAGTCCCCGACGAGGGAGAAGCCGATGAGGGCGGTGGCGGCGGCGGCGGCGGTGGCGGCGGTGGCGGTGGCGGCGATGAAGCCACACCTGCCCCGAGCCCTAGTCCTTCCCCAGCTCCAGCTCCCGTTGCGCCATCGGGCATCACCGATCTGGGCAACAACACCTGGCAAGTGAAACGCTCGCTGGTCAACAAATGGGAGAACAACCCCAGCCGCTTGGGCAACGCCTCGCAGAAGAACCAGGGCTTCCAGCTCACCGGCATCAACAATGCGTCGGATGCCTACTTTATCGGCCTGCGAAATGGCGACATCGTCACCAGCCTGAACGGACACACCATGGGCAGCACCGGCGAGGCCCTGTTGGCCTACGCCGCAGTCCAAAACGCCAGCACCATCAACGTGAAGGTCAAGCGCGACAGCAGCACCCGCACCCACAAGTACAAGATTGTGAACTAGGGAATGTTGATGGCGTAGCCGCCAGTCCACTCGCGGCTGGGCACGCCGAGGTCGATCTCGATGACGTTGTAGTCCAGGTAGGGCTGCGGCATGTAGATGGCAAAGTCGGACCAGGCGTCGATACCGGTTCCCCAGGTCATACCGTGCCCATAGGCCATGCTGCGCATATTGAACGGCCAATCGGCCAGCTCGGTGACGTTGCCAGCGGTGTCGATTCGATTCAGCGAAGAGGACCAGAAGTCGGCCACGTAAAGGTTGCCGCAGATGTCCACGCCCATCGTGTCGTGGTAATCGCCCGCGCTATTGCCCGTACCCACGTTCTCGGCGAATTCGAAGGGCGAGCCGATGGGGTTGTAGCTGGCGTCCAGGTCGACCGCGTAGATTCGGCCGTTGGAGCCGCCGCGGGTGCCCATATACAGCCGGTCGTTGGCGAGGTTGAAGGCGATGACCCGGGGTGCTCCTCTGTCGAGGGCGCCGCGCTCGATGATCAGCTCGCTATCGCCGGTGACGGGGTCGACCCGCCAGACCTGGTCTTCATCCGCGGCCCAGAGCATGTCGTCGGGGCCCATAATCAAGCCGTAGGCCTGAATGTTGTTGTTGATGGTCGAGCGACCGCCGGTGACCGGGT
>JAACDH010000123.1 GCA_009936995.1 Rhodobacterales bacterium | reverse complement strand
GTCGCCCACATCGCGATCGCTCCACTGCTGACCATCCACGGCACCACCGCCATCAAGCCGCCCAAGGTGAACGCCAGAAAAGACGCGAGCGCCGCGAGTCCGGGAGCCCCCAGATCAGCGGGGTCGATGCCCAGCTCGATCTTCGCGTGGAAATCGAGGTTTGCGTCGGGGTCGGACTCCAGCTCTTCGGCCACCTTCAACGAAGTGGCATCGGACAGGCCCGCTCCCTTGAGAATCGCCACCATATGCTGCCGCTCATCGCCCGGAAACAGCTGGAGGTGGTCCCGTTCGAGCTCGAGTTGCCGGGTCAGCGCCTCTTTCTGGGAGGTGACGCTGACCCACTCGCCCGCAGCCATACTACAGGCACCCGCGAGCAGTCCAGAGACGCCGGCAAGCAGCACGAGGTCGCCGTTAGAGGTTCCACCGGCGACGCCAACAACCAGCGCCGCCGTAGACACTAGACCATCGCTCATTCCAAACACCACCGCGCGCAAACCACCGTGGTTCCAGTTGATGTGCTCGGTGGCGCTGGGGTGGTCGTGAGCGTGATGGTGGCTATGGTCGTCAGGCATAGGTATGAGCTAACGCGGCGAGCCACACTGTACGATGCGCTACTTGCCCGACGCCGAAAAGTGTTGGTAGTCCTTCCGCGAACCCCAAGCCCCCCCCCAGCCCCATCCCGCGTCCACGAACGCGCGAGTCATGGCCGAGTCAGCCGTGAGCAAACCGGGTACCGCGGCGGTCCGGTCCAAGTAGGCGCGCCCCTGGGGCGGATCGACCTTGTCGCCACGGACCCAAGGATTGACCAGCGGGTTGACGTCGATGGCGCGCCCCCAGCTGTGCTGCGACCAGTTCTGCGTGCCTTTGACCCGGCGACAGTTGAAGGCGCTGGTGTTGTTGGCGGTCATCGAGGCGTCGTCGCTGCCGTCAAAGTGATGAATCGGCTTCACGGACTGAATCTCGAACTGTTTCTCAAACGCCGCTTCAAACGCTCGCACAACCACGTCCACCGCGTCCTCATTAAGCACCAGCTCGCCTTGGGCCACGCCGTCACCTGTGAAGTGACTCACGCGAACCAGACGCAGAGAAGTCATCGGAACCGGACAACCCGCATGCCAGCTCACGCCAGCCATCGACGCCACCAGGTCCTCGGGCAGCTCGGCGGAGGATGACTGGAAGATCGGTGCCTTGGGTTCGGAGACCGGTTCGGGAGCGAGCGGCTTGGGCATTTCCACCTCTACAGACGTTGATTCTACAGGTGATTCCGCCGAACACGCCAACAACCACAGCCCGATCCAAACCACGTCGCCTCCAGATTCAATAGCACCCGGGTATCCCCATCTGTTGGGGCAGTGCCAGAACACGCACAGCGCGCTAGAAGGGGCCGATGAAGATCTTCAGCGAATCCAGTATTCCCTATCCGCGCGAGCAGGTGTACCTGGCCTATCGGGACCGCCTCCCCGAGATCGCCATGTACATCCCGGATATTCGCGAGATCATTGTTCACAGCCGCAAAGATGGCGACGGCACAGTCACCCTCCACAACGAGTGGGTCAGTCAGCGCGATGTTCCCAAGATGATGCAGCACATCATCAAACCCGAGCACCTGCGCTGGGATGACTTCGCCGAATGGAATGACGCGAAGTTTCAAGTGGACTGGACGATCAAGACCAAGGCCTTCCCCGAGGCGGTCATCTGCAGTGGTCGCAACGAGATCCTCGCTGGCGGCGACACCACCCTGGTTCGGCTCCGGGGCGAACTCAACATCGCGCTGAAAGACATCCCCGGTGTGCCCTCCTTCCTCGCGAAGCGACTGGCTCCCCAGGTCGAGAAGTTCATCGTGTCGCTGGTCACGCCGAACCTCGAAAAAGTGAATCAATCTATCGAGCGTTTTTTGGACGCGGAGAATCGAGAATGAACACGCCCAAAGCGGTCTCTGTCACCGAAGAGAGTCAACCCGACGGCTGGACCCCCACCGCGGGCTACACGGGCGAGCTCGACCCAGCGGGCCCCACTCGCCTGGTGATCAGCCTGCCCGCCGATCAGCTCCAAAAAGTACACACAGCATTGGTGAGCGTCATGGCCGTCCCGCTTGGATTGCTCTACCGTCGCATGGTGAACCGCAAAACGCCACGCCCATCCCACATGCCACCCGAAGACTTCGTGTCCCTGGAGCTTACCAAGCCCCAATTGCTCGACACGCTGCAAGCCAACGCCCCGCTTGTCTACCACGATGCCCGTGCCGAATACTGGATTCGCGGAAAGATGGGAGAGCAGGTGGTGATGGACTGCGACGGCCTGCTGTACTGCTATCCCGACGACCCATTGTTCCGCGATGTCCTCGATAGTATGGGCATCCCCGACACCGCTATTCAAACCATGGCCGAGCGGGACTACGTGAAGCATTGGTTCCACAGCGAAGCAGACGACGGCGAAACAGCCCTGATGTCGGCGCTCTCTCTCCAACAGGTCCCGCACCGCAAAGGGTAGACTTCACCACCGCGGAGGTAACGGTGCCTGGACGAGTCATCCGACTCACACCCCAACACGAGGCAGCACTCCAGGAGCTCTTAGAGCAAGACCTGGTTGTGAACTTATTTCTCATGGGTTTCTTGGCTGCACATCCTATGGACCGTGCATGGTGGATCGGTACGCTCGACGGCGAGCGCTTGGTCGGCTGCTTACTGATGTTGCCGGGCCGGCTAGTGGTTCCCTTCGCCCCCGATGACGCGGTCGCCACCCAGCTAGGGAAGGCGCTGAAAGGAGCCTGGCCACCTATGCTATTGGTCGGCCCACGGGGCGCATGCGACCAACTTTGGCACGCATGGGGTTCTCCGGTCAAGCCGGTCCGTTGGTACGACCAGCGGCTTTACAACTGCGAGACCGCCTCAACAGCAACTGCCGCGCCCGATCTGCGCCGGGCACAGGCCGACGAGTGGGAACAGATCGCTGCACACTCGGCCCGTATGGAACGCGAAGACATCGGGCTCGATCCCATGGCAGCCGATCCCGACCTGCATACATCCGTTGTGCAAGAAAGAATCAGCGCCGGACGTACCTGGGTCATCAAGCGTGAGGGGCAGATCGTGTTTCAGATTAATGTGGGAACATCGACTCCGTGGGGTTGCCAAGTTGGCGGCACTTGGGTCCCGCCGGAACATCGCGGCAAGGGACTGGCCACGGCCGGCGTCGCCGCCCTCACCCACAAGCTGCTCGCAGAACACACCGTAATTACGCTTCACGTCAACGAAGCCAACACCCCCGCCGTCCGCTGCTATGAACGCAACGGGTTTATGCCCAATGCCGCCTACCGGTTGGCCACCATGGAGCGAGGTTGATCCACGCAAATCAAGCCTTCAGCAGCCGTGTCGAAGCCGAAGTCGCACGCATCGAGACGCTCACCGACGCCGAGGTCGTGGTCGTCGCGGCCGAACGCTCGGGGGTTTACGCAGACCTGCCCGCAACCTACGCATTCGGCGTGGCGATGGTGGGCTTGATCGGCCTGATGTTGCTCCCGTACAACATCGTTCCGTTAGCGGTCATCATCGACCTAATGGTGGTTTGGGTGCTGTCGCGTGTGGCGCTCAGTCACCCAATAATCTTGCGACGACTGATCCCTGCCGAGCGGCAACGAAGACAAGTTCAGCAGGCAGCGGCGGCTGAATTTCACGTCGAAGCGGTTCACGCCACACCGCGTCGTACGGGCCTATTGGTGTACGTCAGTGCCCTTGAAGGCCGCGTAGAGCTCATCCCAGATGTGGGTCTCGAAGCCAGAATTCCCCGGGGAAAGTGGAGCGCGGCGACCGAGGAGTTCACCCACGACGACCTCGACCACTTCATTGCCGGACTGGCGCGGATTGGCACCCTGCTCGAAGCCGAGGTTCCCCATACCCAACACGAGCGGGTCGACCTCGCGAACGCGCCACGTATTCGGTCATGAGGGCGTACCAACCCCGAAAAAACAGACAACTCTCCCATGCCATCGAAGAATGGTACACCTGGCCCATCGAGGCCCAAATCGGTTCAATCGCGCTACCGGGCATCCTGATGTTTTGCGCGCATGTGATCGCGATGGTGCCGTCTATGAAGGACTTCTTGGGCGAAGATGCCATCCTTGCGGGTGGCGTCATCTCCTCTATCTTGGTCATTTTACTCTTCCAATTCACCTTTGGTGCACATGCCGCTCGCCAAAAAGACCAGGGGAAAAAATCCTTGGAACGAGCAACCCCCCTCGCAGAAACCGATGCCTACGTCAACGCCCAGGCCACCGACGAGGTCGTGCACCACGCCACTGGCAGCATCAAAGAGCAGATACGCCGCTTATCCGTCCACGATCCTGCTTT
>JAACDH010000122.1 GCA_009936995.1 Rhodobacterales bacterium | reverse complement strand
CCGAATTTGCTTGGGCGTTTTTGTCGCGGTGGTCGAGATAAATTCACGGTGGAACCCGTCCATGCATGCGTGTTCGCCCCATAGATCACGATAAATACCACCTACAGGTCGAACGGTAGGTGGTTTTTACGACCCTTCGACAGTGCCGCTATTGGACGAGGCCCGCCACTGAATCCACATCAAAGGGGCTCCCAGACTGTAGTGGCCAGCGCGACCATCGAAGCGAGTATAAAACCCGAGAGGCGTCTGGTGCGCGCTCTGATGGGGGCCGCGACCCGACTTACCGACGAACGGCATATTTGCCGTGTTTCGTAATGAGGCAATAGGATAGAGTGGGCGCCAACCCCAGAGCGCCCCAAGAGCGGCATCACATCTCGCTCTCACATGCGAATCTTCAACGTTACACACCCTGAAAGACGGCCTCTAGCGGGTCGGGAGAAATCATGCGCTTTATCAAACATCGAGACCTAGCCGTCGCACTCGTTACGCTGGGCATGCTCGGATCGACGACCGCCGTCGCGGGCGACCTGGATGTCGGCGTTTACACGGGCATCTTGGTTCCAGGCCAGAACCACGAGCTGTATTCCCCAAGTGAGGCACTGTACAAGTCGCTGAGTCCAGGTCCAGCCCTCGGCGCTCGGGTGATGTATCGACCGATCGAACTGCTCGCCGGTGAGCTCGCAGCCCACGGGGCCGCGGCTACGGTCCAAGATACGGGTGGGGCCCTGCTCTACGGCTATCGCGACGAGGCCCTGTTGCTGCCTCCGTTGACGCTGCCGGCTGACCTAGAGCCCTTCCTGATCGCGGGCATCGGCAATATCGGCATCAACTCATCCAATGACCGCCTGGGTGCGGACGTGGACTGGGCGGCCCACACCGGTGCAGGTTTCATGATGCCGCTTACCGACAAGCTCGGACTTCGCGCCGACCTTCACTACCTGTTTGCCGATCGCAACTTGGCGATCGGCACGCCGGGTGGCCACACCGAGTTCCTTGTCGGCGTCACCTACCGGTTGACCCCCGAAGGCGACAAGGATGGCGACGGCATGGTCGACAACCGCGACACCTGCCCCGACGAAGCCGAGACCATCAACGACTGGCGTGATGACGACGGCTGTCCAGATGTACTGGCAAAGCTCACCGTGCACATCGACGACACCGAGGGCCTGCCGGTCGAGGACATCATCGTGCTCGCCGATGGAAAAGAGATTGGACGCACAGACGTAAACGGCGATCTCACCCTAGACGGCTTGCCACCCGAATCCGCGGTGGTCGTCTCGGGTTCCCACTTCCACATGGAGCCCTCGCCCACCAGCGAAGTCGCATTGGCAGAAGGCCCAAATCAAGCGTCTCTGGAGATGCAGTGGCTGCCGGGTCGTGTGCGCGTCGTCACCAAGGGGCAAGACGGCCCCATCGCCGACGCGGTGGCCAGTTTTGTGGGACCCAAAGAGCTCGACACATCGCCCGTGGCGAATGGCGACCAAGTGTTCTACCTCGCTCCCGGAGACTGGATGATTCTGGTCGCCGCCGATTCGTTCGGAACCGAACGACGAGAACTCAGCATCGCCCCGGATCAAACCTCCATGGTGGTGATCGAGGTCGAGCTCGAGCCGGCAAAGGTGGAGGTCACTCGCGCAGAGGTGAAAATCCTCGATCAGATCAACTTCACCGTCGGAAGCTCCGAAGTGGATGCGGAGTCCTTCGGTCTGCTCGATGAGATCGCAAATACACTACTGGCGAATCCCCATATCAAGAGCGTTGAAGTCCAAGGACACAGCGATTCTCAAGGGCCCGCAGCCTTCAACCTGAAGCTGTCCCAAAGCCGGATGGAGACGGTCTCCAACTACTTGGTGTCCAAGGGTGTACCCGAGGGCCTTTTGCAGCCGAAGGGGTTTGGCGAAGAGCAACCCATCGCGGACAACGGCACAAAAGAGGGCCGCTCTGTTAACCGACGCGTGCAGTTCGTCATTCTCGAGCAAGACTGATGATTACGGGCCTACTTATTTGGTTAGTTACGGGCGCACAAGCGCAGATGGAGGTCTGCCCAGGCCCGTACTACAACCAGGATTTTCTGACCGACCTGGACGCGATCGACGCCTCGCTGAAGGCCTTCGAAGTCGAAACCGCTCGCGACCAAATGAAGCAGGTTCACCGAATGCTGCTCTGCCTAGAAGAGTTGGTCGAGCCCGATGGCATCGGTCGGCTCGGGCGACAGCTGTCCTTGGCGTTCTTCTTTGACCAGGACGAAGAAGCCGTGCGGCGCTGGGGCATGATGTCCCTTGTGGTTTCGCCGGACTTGCCCTGGTACGCGGACATGACGGACGACCACACCCTCCGTCAGCTGTTCCAAGAATTCGAGGTTCCTCCTCTAGCCGGTCCCGACGCCGTCTTGGCACCCCCAAAAAAGGGCGCAATCTTCTGGAATGGGCAGCTGCTCGCCGAGCCAAAAGCGCCCATCGAAATCCCGGGACTGGTTCAGGTGGCAGACAAGACCGGCCTGTTGGTCGGCGTTTGGTGGCAGGATGGCGCGGCCTTTCCCGAGGACATCCTTGGGCCACCCGGAAATCAACCGTCGCCGCCTAAGTGGTACACCGTCGCTCCACGAGACCCGCGCTTTGCAGAGCGTGCTGCGCTTCCGATGTTTGGCGAGGCGGCCCCCGAAGTACCCTCCGAACCCAAACCCGAGATCGTGATCGACGCCGAAGTACTCGCTTCGGTGGCCGAGGAAGACGCACCAGGCACCTACCGAAATCCATTCGAAGACGCCCAGAGACGAGCGATCCGACGCGAGACCTTCCAAACCACCACCACCAACGACGCGGGCGACGAAGTCACCCTGAAGACCGAGGTGATGACCTTTGCGCGCGAAGACAAAAGTGGAGGAAAACCCATCACCTACCAGGTTTTCCAGTACTGGCTTAAGGACGTACCCGAATGGAGTCGCGCTGCGGCCACCACTGCGGAACTGGGGGACGCCGGCTATCTGTCGGACTGGGTAAGCGACAAGCCACCCCCCAATGCGTCCCGGTTGCCCATGGTCTGGGTGCCGTACGCCGCGGCCGAAGCGTACTGTGGGAGTTTTGGTAAGTCCCTTCCTGGCGTAGACGCCGAGTTCGACGACGCATTAGCGTGGGAATGGCGAACGAGCGCCACCGGAACCGTGCGACGCAACGTAAAGGGGAAGCTCAAAGAAGATACTGACCCTAGTCTCTCACGGGAGGACACTGGTTTCCGCTGCATCGAACGGTAGGCTTTGACGGTCGGGCTGTTCGGTCAAACTTCGCGGAAACAGGCGTCCAACCCTACGGCGTGTCGTCGCAGACATCGCCAAGGCCATCTCCGTCGCCGTCACTTTGGTCGTCGACCCACGTGCCGTCGGTGAGAGACAATTCTAGATCGGTCACTGGGAAACCACCGTCGAGGAATCGGGCATACAAGCCCCAGCCTCCGCCGTGGTCGCGCACCTTCACCGTGAGCGCGGTCCAATCTCCAGCAAAGACATCCGTGTCGCCCGTGTAGGCGTCGATCGTGGTGCCTTGGCAGCGCTCTGTTTCGATGATCAACTGCCCGTTAATCCAGGCGCGGGCGCCATCATCTGGACCCAAGGCCAACGTGAGGGTCCGGTCAGTGCCGCTCTTGAACCAGGTGTGCACATACACCTCGCGGTCCGGGTTAGCCCAGCCCCAGTTGTCGAGGAATTCGAGGCGGGAATCGTTGGTCAACCAGGCCACCCAGGTGAGTCCAGATTCCCCCAACCCAATAACCGGCGCTTGGTCGGCATCGCCTCCGGTGAGCTCGACATCCGACGGCAAACAGTCCACCGAATTGGGCTGGTCTAGCACAGGTGCCAGCGCCAACCAACTGGTGATGAAGCCCTCGCCATCGGTTCCGATTGGCCCCATATTCGGGCCGTTGGGTGCGTCGGGACAGTTGTCGTCCACGTCATCTACCCCATCTCCATCCTTGTCTACGTCGCACAAGTCCGGCCGACCATCGCCATCCAAGTCGTCCTGGGCGCTTAGGTCGAAGTTGCCGCCGTCAGCGTCTAACGACAGCGCTAATTGGTAGGAGGGTACCGACGCCCCTGTGACCGAAGAGACGCACACGGCCAGCCGGCCCTCGGGCATGAACCGGGCGCCCACGGCCACCTCTGGGTCGAGAACGGGACAGCCACCGGGACCCAGGGTACCCGTCGCCACCGCAGCTCCGCTGGGGTCGTGAAGCGTCAGGAGCAGGTCGGGGGCGCACGGCGCGAGGATCTCGGCGTGGGCGGTGGCGCAGGCGGTGGCGTCGATGGCGAAGCAATCCACATCGCCTTCGGGCAGCCCACCATAGACCGAGGGCGCAGACCAATCATTAGGATTGGACCACTCGTCGTTGGGCTCGGACTCGAATAGGCCTACCTCAACTTCACAATGCTCATTGCACCCATCGCCGCCAAAGCCGTTGCCCTCGTCGCAGGCGTCTCCGGCGGTGGCCACGCCGTCCCCACAATGCGCCAGTCCGGCGCTTTCCGTGGTGTTGTCGCCGATCTCCACAGGAGTTGAGTCGCCACAGGCTAGAAGAATTGTCGTCAAGAACAGGCGGTACATACGAGAAAATACCCGTAATCCGCTACGCTTGCACAATGATTTCCCTTCTTCTCTCATTCGCGTGGGGTGCCGAGGCCCTGGAATTCCATCCAGGGATGGGCCCAGAAACCGTGCAGGTACGCCCAGACAACCCACTGGTGGGGTCTCGCGGTCGCATACGTCAAGCGATTGTGCTGAAGGCGGATGATTTCGACGCCATCGGCGCACTGCCCGATGTAGCCCGCATCGAGGTGGGTCCGCTCGGTCGACTGGCCCGTCTCTATCCAGCAGCGGGCGTCCATCCGGTCACACTCTCAAACAGGCTCCGGGCAAGGCCAGACGTCACCTGGGCACACCCCGATGTGGAGATGCCGGTACGCAAACTAGCGGTCCCCAACGATCCGCTCCTCGACCAGCAATGGCACCTGATCAACACCGGGCAGCGTGGCTACGTGGCAGGTGTCGACATCAACGTCAGCGAAGCCTGGCAGTACACCCATGGCGCAGGCGTACGCATCGCGGTCCTCGACACGGGGATCGATACCCTGCATCCAGACCTCATGGTCACGGATGGATGGGATTATGTAGACGGGGATGACTCCTCCCAACCTCCTGGGGACGACCCCCACGGCACCGCGGTCGCCGGCATCGCGGCGGGCATCGGAAACAACGGCTTGGGCACCAGTGGAATCGCCTATGAAGGCGACCTATATGGGATCCGAATCGTCGGTGGCTCGACCAGCATGTACGACACCTACGTGGCGTTCGTTGAGGCCACGGATGCCGGCGCTGCTGTGCTCAACAACTCCTGGGGCTTCGACAGCGAATGCTCGGATATGCCCTTGTATTCCGAACTCGAAGATGCGTTCGACTACGCTGAGGAAGAAGGGCGCGGGGGGCTCGGCGCTGCGGTGGTGTTCTCGGCGGGCAACGGCAACTGCGATATTGGCACCGATGGTCTTCAAAGCCACTACGCCGTGGTGAGCGTGGCTGCGGTGGATGGGTATGACGTGCGCGAGGACTACAGCGCATTCGGAGAATGGGTCGACATCTCGGCGCCCTCCGGAAGCATCGCGACGACCGACATCTCCGGGCCCGACGGCTACGGCGACATCGGCGGCGATGACGACTACACGGACACCTTCAACGGGACCAGCGCGTCTGCGCCGGTGATTTCCGGAGTGTTTGCTCTGATGTTCGCCGCAAATGAGCGTCTAAGTGCCGCCGATGCCCGCGACGTGATGTGCGACACCGCGGTGCGGATGGACTTGAATGATGGCGACTGGGACGAGCGCGGCTGGAGCCCGTTCTATGGCTGTGGTCGTGTTGACGCGGGTGCCGCAGTCCGCTTTGTGTTCAACGAGGGCCCGCCTGAAGCCCCGCAGATCACCGCTCCCCAAGCCGAGGCGATCGATGGGGCCGTAGTCCTGGCCTGGAATGTCCCCTTAGACCCGGATGGTGACCGACTCGCCTACCGGGTTCAATGGTGGGAGACCGCACGACCCGAGACGATTCACCGGGAGGATACCGAGGCACCCTGGATCGACATGTCCGAGACCATCTATGCCGGCGCCGACATCACCTGGAAAGCGCGCGCGAAGGACTTATGGGGAAGCAGTGAATGGTCGGACGAACACCAGTTTTTGGTCGTGAAGCCCCATGTCGACGTGATCCAGACCGAAGCCAGGAGTGGTTGCTCCATCGTGTCTAACAGCGCCCAGTGGGTCTTCTTGGCGCTGTTACCGTTGGTCTGTCGGCGCAGGATGCCCTAGACCGATTTACGCCAGCACCAGTGCGAAGAACATCACAGGCCACCCATCGCTGAACCACGTTCCACGTGACGTTGGCACGGACACCGGCATGCGCCAGCGCCCAGGATTTCACTACGCCGTGGGCTTCTCGGCCACAATTCGCCAGTTCAAGTCTGCGATCTTGGCCTTCTCGGCATCGGTCCAAGCCTGTCCGCCCTTCTGCAGCAGGTCCAAGGACTCCTCTACCCAAGGAGGCAACAGCCGCACAGCCTCGAGCGCGCGAATCACTCTACGGGCCGTCAGAATTAAGTCGCGCTTCTGCTCGCACAGCGGCCACGCCTCGCTCTTGGAGGGAGCGGAGAGCAGCACCTTGAACCCAGCCCTTTCCAGCGCCGCACAGACGTCGGCCGGGTACATCGATTGCGTCGCGGCCAGCGTGGGAAGGAACAGTCGGTGCAACGAGAGATGTTCCTCGTTGTTCCAGTCGAAGTGTGGGGTCAGCAGATACTCGGAGCACGCGTACCGGGCGCCCGGTTTCAACACCCGAAACATCTCCCGAGCGTGGTCGTCCAGCTCCTCTTTCTTAAAGAATGGCCAGACCGCCTGAAACGAGAAGCAGCCATCAAAGGAGGATGATGCGTAGTCCAGCGGCTCGTGGTGATTGCCCACCTTGAAGTGGAGTCGGTCCGTCATGTCGCACTGCGCGGCCCAATCAATGGCGTTGCCGATTTGGTCGGAGTCGATGTTGTAGCCAGAGACCTGTCCACCGGTCAACGATGCAAAATAGTGAGAAATTCGACCTCTTCCGCAGCCCATGTCGAGAAGGTGGCTGCCCTGGGGATCCTGCAAGGACAGCTCGTCGAGCACCGCTTGTTCGCAGAGCAGCTGGTTCCCATAGAGCCCCAATCTCTCGTCGAGCTGTGGCGGGATGTACAGCTTCTCGAGGTCGAAGATCGACAGCATGTTGTTGAGAACCTTGTAGTAGTCCGCAACGGCCTTGGTCTCGTCAGCTGTGTCGGTCTCTTCGCCGTCCTGCATCCGCTGGAAGAACTTGTATGCGTCGATACACGCCTGTTTGTCTTCTTCGGGCATCGTCGCCAGACGACGAAGTCCACCGATGGCCATCTTGAATCGGTACCGCTTCATCCCACTCGCGACCATCTTGACCTCCGCCGCCTACCGGCGCCTACGAGCGGCGAGTGTAACAGCAGGCTAGCGGATCTCCATGGACGTTCCGTCGGTGTCGCCGTCTTGGAAGCGACCGCCCAGGTGCTCGGCCAGGAACTTCTCGGTGAGTCCGTAGAAAGCCAGCTTGTTCTCGGGCCGTTGGAAACCGTGGCCTTCGTCGGGGAAGAGCGCGTAAGTCACAGGGATTTTCCGTGCTCGCATGGCGGTGACGATCTGGTCGGACTCGATCTGAGTGACCCGAGGGTCGTTGGCGCCTTGACCGATGAGTAAGGGCCGCACGATAGCGTCGACCTGACTCAGCGGGGAGATCTTCCACAGCGCAGCGCGGCCCTCCTCGGTGGCATTGCTACCCACGCGCAGCTCGTAGATGGCCAGGGCCGGCTTCCAGTACTCCGGAAAGGACTCGATGAGGGTGAGGATATTACTTGGGCCCACAATATCGACGCCACAAGCGAACACTTCCGGCGTGAAGGTGAGGCCGACGAGGGTGGCGTACCCACCGTAGCTGCCGCCTATGATGGCCACCTTGCTGCGGTCGGCCACGCCCTGGTCGACGGCCCAGTCGACGGCGTCGAGCAGGTCGTCGTGCATCTTGCCCGCCCACTCGTAGTTACTGGCGTTGACGAAGTCCTTGCCAAAGCCGGTAGAACCCCGGTAGTTCACCGACAGCACCGCGTAACCCCGGTTGGCCAGGAGCTGGTGAATGGGCGAGAAGCCAGGCTGGTCACGCGCCCACGGGCCGCCGTGAACCAACAGGACCATCGGCAGCGGGTTCTCGGTCTTTGCCCCGCACCACCGGGGCACCGTCAGATAGCAAACCATCTCTAGACCATCGCGGGTGGGGACAATCACCGCACGCCGCTCTGCCAAGGGCTCGGCGCCGAGGTTCGGACGGCTAGAGAACAGGGCCATGGGGGCCTGACCGCGGTTGTACAGCGCGTAGTGGTGGCCGCCGTCGACCTCCCAGGCCACCATCCAGGTCTGGTCATCGGCCGTGCGGCAGACCACCTCGGGGTCGCCGCTTTTATAGGCGTGTAGCACGTCGAGATCGGCCTGTAGGGCGTCGTCGATGAGCTGAAACTGACGCTCGGCATAGGTGCTGACGGCGTATTGAACCCGACCGGTGATGGGACAACAGCCGATGTCGTGGATGTCGGCGCGAGCATCTTCGGCGAGCACCGTGAAGAGGTTGCTATCGGGGTCGGCGGACTTCAGCACCGAGGTGTTCCGCTCGCGGCTGTCCAGAAGGTACAGCAGACCGTCGTCGTTGAAGCCAATGGGGCCGGTGGTGAGCGAGTCTTCGGGCGGCACCTCGAACCAAGGTTCGAAGCCATCGCCGGTGATCTTACACACCACCAGACTGCCCTCGGCGGTCATCTGAATCCCCAGGCGCACGTTGAGATCGCGGTCCAACGTCCACGCCAGAAAACCAGGATTCTCGAGCAGGGTGGTGCGTTCACCGGTGCGGATGTCAACGAGGGTGGGGTCGTGAAGCTGAGCGTTTCGATCGTTGAGACCAACCACGATGTGATGGGGCCTGCGGGGACTGCTGCCCAGCCATGTGGCCATCACGCCGTCGATTGGCGTGAGATCGGTGACCGTACGGGCAGACGGATCGACGCTGAAGATATGCCAGTTCTCATCGCCGTTTAGGTCTTGGAGATATAAGATGCGGTCGGATGACCAAGCCCAGCTGTGCATCTGAATGCCGCGACCCACATCATTGGTGATGGGTTTCGCGGCCGCTACATCGTCGGCTGGCGCGCTCCACACGTTGAGCACCCCTTCAAAGGGTGCCAGGAAGCTAATCCATCTGCCATCCGGCGAAATACGGGCTTGGGTTCGCTCGGGGTTTCCGAACAACACGTTTCGGTCGATTAAGGGGTCCATCAGCGCTCCAGTGGCCAGGGCGCGTATGTAAGTCCCACCGACCGCTCGGCAAGACGTCTTATGCCCCCGCCTCGATGACGGAACTCTTCTCATGGGATCGTCTGCGCCAACCTGGAAAGCGCGTTACTCCCGCGTATCTCACGTTGGAGAGCTTCTATGCGCGCGTTCTATGTCCTCCCCGTTGCCCTTTTGGTCGCGGGTTGTCAGGAGTACACCGTCTTCACCGACACCCGGCAGCAAGACATTCAAGAATACATGGTGGTCGAGGGCGTCAAGTCCGACATCCTCTTCTACGGCGACACCAGCTACAGCATGCAGCCCGAGCTCCGCAAGATGAGCGGCCAAGTCGGCGGCTTCATCAATCGGTTGTCCGAGTCCCAGTCCGACTGGCAGATCATCACCGTCACCGGTCCCGATGGCTGCTCCACCAGCGGCATTCTCAACCCGGAAACCCCGGACTTCGCCGACAAGTTCGCCACTGGTTTGGCCATGCCACCCGAAGACACCGAAGCCGATGAGTGGGGCCTATTCAACGTCTTTAAGGCCATCCTGAACTCGGCCCCCGGCCAGTGCAACCAGGGCTTCATCCGCACCGACGCCACGCTGCACGTCATCTTCCTGTCCGACGAAGACGACGAATCTCCCGGCTGGGAGCTGGGTGGAGACTACTGGCAAGACTACGTCGATCCAGTCTTTTACTACAAAGAAGACGCCCAACTGGTCAAGTTCTCCGCCATCGCCGGTCCCGTCCCCAACGGCTGCGAGGGCGCCGATCCTGGCAACGGCTACGCCGACGCGGTGCTCGCCAGCGGCGGCGAGTTCATCTCCATCTGCGACGACTGGTAATCCCAGGTGGCGCTTCTGGCTGACGCCTCGGTCAACCAAGCCTTCTTCCCGCTCATGTACGAGCCCCTCGACACCACCCTCCTGGTCAGTGTGAACAGCGTCGAGCGTCTGGACGGCTGGATCTACGACCCACAGCGCATGGGTATCGAGTTCCTCACCGACGTGCCCAAGGCGTACGACGAAGTCAATATCAGCTACGAAGCCCTGGTCGAAGTCGAAGTCACCGAAAGCGGGGAGCCCGTCGAGTAGTCCATGCTTGCTACCCTATTTCGCTGGGGCTCGTGGGTCGTCAATCGGCTCGGAGACCTCTCCGAATTCATCGGATTCACAGCATTCTCGCTCAATCTCGACCGAATGGAGGTCATCGCCAAGCGGCGCACCGGCCTCGCTGATTTTGGCAACCATAGGTACCGCGCGGGTTTCGAACAGATCACCCGCTCCGCCCAAAACGACGGCCAGCTCAACCTGTCCGGTCGCATCGCCATCCGCGAGCACTTCATCCTCGCCTTGGTCACCCGACTTCGGCTCACCCACGCTCTGAATACCCAGCCCGAGATCTTCAAGCAGCCGCTCAACAATCCAGTGTTCATCGTCGGCCTCCCACGAACCGGCACCACCTTCCTGCAGCGTCTGCTCTCGGTTCCGTCCGACACCCGCGGACTCGCCGCCTGGGAGATCCGCGAGCCAATACCAGGAACCGGCCGCGACCACCGTGTCCGAGACGCCACCCTCGCCCTGTGGGCCCTCAACGCCCTGGCGCCCGAGCTCCGCTCCAAACACCACCTCGAAGCCGCCGAAGCCGAGGAGTGTGTGGGCCTCTTCGACGCCTCCGGCTGGACGCCCACCCTGTGGCGACTGTGCGCCTGCTACGGCTATCAACGCTGGTACTTCGAGCAAGACGCCGCCGAGGGCTACCGCGTTTATCGGCAGATGCTCCAGTGGCTCCAGGCGCAGCAGCCCCACAAGCGGCTCCTGCTCAAGCTGCCGAATCACACCGGTTTTATCGACGCGCTTTTACACGAGATCCCCAATGCGCGCATCATCCAGACCCACCGCGACGTCGAGCCGGTCATCGCCAGCTACTGCTCTCTCATGGACAGCGTGCACGGGGTCAGCACCGACCACATCGACCCACACCAGCTCGGCGCCGCCTCCCTCGATCTCTGGGCCACCCACATCGAGCGCAATCTCGCCGCCCGAAAACAGCTGCCTAGAAATTCTGTTTTCGACGTGGACTACGACGTCTTGCGCACAGACCCCATGGGCACCGTGGCGCGTATCCACGCTCATTTCGACTTACCCTTTGAACCGAAAGACAAAAAAGCCTACGCAGAAGCTACATAATCCCGAACGCAACACCGGTTCGGAAGGCACGTCTACGCGCTCGCAGATCACGGCCTCGAGCCCAACCAACTCGCCGCACGTTTTTTACAGTACCCCGACTCTATTCAATTCGAAAATGCAGACGCTCTCCCAGCGAATTAGCTGGAGTGGACGTTCGCAACTGCATCGCACATCGGGAGATTCCAATGGCCAATCAGAAGTTGATTCTGGACTACATCTACGAGAACGAGATCAAGCACGCCGAGAAGGTCTACATGACCCAGCCCACGGGCGGCGGAAACACCCTCGACTACACCTGGAAGCAGACCCTCGACGAGTCCCGTCGCATGGCCACGCACCTCCTGTCCCTCGGCTACGAGCCCGGCAGCAAGATCGCCATCTGCTCCAAGAACTGCGCCCACTTCATCATGGCCGAGCTCGCCATCTGGATGGCTGGCCACACCACGATTGGCTTGTACGCCACCATGAACGCCAAGTCTGCCAAGTACGTGCTCGAGCACGCCGAAGCCAAGCTCATCTTCGTGGGCTAGCTCGACACCTGGGACACCATCAAGCCCGGCATCACCGAGGACATCCCCCACATCGCCCTGCCCCTAGCGCCGGCCACCGACTACCCCAAGTGGAACGACGTCATCAAGGCCCATGAGCCCATCGAGGGCAAGCCCAGCCGCAACGCTGACGACATCAGCCTGATGATCTACACGTCGGGCTCCACCGGCACCCCCAAGGGCGTCATGCACAGCTTCGGCGCCGCCTCCAAGGCCGCCGTGGGCATCGTCAACACGCTCGAGTTCAGCTCCGAAGACCGCTGCCTCTCCTACCTGCCGCTGGCCCACGTCTTCGAGCGCGCCTACATTGAGCACACCTCGCTCATCGCCGCACCCCACGTGTTCTTCGCCGAGTCGCTCACCACGTTCGTCCAAGACCTAAACCGCGCCCACCCCACGGTGTTCATCTCCGTGCCGCGCCTGTGGCTCAAGTTCCAGCTCGGCGTATTCCAGAAGACGTCCAAAAAGAAGCTCGACTTCCTGCTGAAAATCCCTATCGTCAAGGGCATCATCAAGAAGAAAGTGCTCACGGCCCTCGGCCTCGACGCCGTCCGCCTCGCCGGATCGGGTTCCGCGCCCATCCCCGCCGATCTCATCGCCTGGTACCGCAGCTTGGGCCTCAACCTCATGGAAGGCTACGCTATGAGCGAAGACTTCGCCTATAGCCACCTATCAACGCCTGAATTCGCAGAACCCGGCTATGTGGGCGTCCCCTATGACGGCGTCGAAGTGAAGCTGTCCGACGAGGGCGAGATCCTCATCAAGTCTTGGGGCGCCATGGTCGGCTACTACAAGCAAGAGGCGCTCACCAAAGAGTGCTTCACCGAGGACGGCTACTTCCGCACGGGCGACCGAGGCGAGCGTAAGCCTAGTGGCCTCCTCAAGATCACCGGACGCGTGAAAGAGATCTTCAAGACGTCCAAGGGCAAGTACATAGCGCCCGCCCCCATCGAGAACCTGCTCAACAACGATGAGCACCTCGAACTCTCTTGTGTCTCGGGGTCCGGACAACCGCAGCCCTACGCACAAGTGGTCCTCAACGAAGACCTGCGCGCCAAGATGGACGACGACGCCACCCGCGACAGGGTGACCGCCGCCCTCGAATCTCTACGCACGAACGTGAACGCTCAGCTCGAGCACCACGAGCACCTGCAGTTCATCTCGGTCGTCAACGACGCCTGGTCCATCGACAACGGCATGCTCACCCCCACCATGAAGATCAAGCGTCTCACCATCGAAGACGCCAGCCTCGCCAGCGTCGAGGGATGGTACGGAGAGGGCAAGCCCGTCGTCTGGATGTGAGTCCAATCGTCCTTCACGAAGCCACGGTGGCCATCGATCGGCCACTCGTCAAGCTCGCCAAGCGGGTTCGTGTTCTCAGCACGCTCGCTTGGCCGCCGCAGGTCGAGGCAGAGTTCTTGGACTCCGGTCCAATGCCTTCGCTGCCTCAGCCTCCACCTATCCAGGTCGATCTTGGCGACACGCGCGCCGGACTCATCGCCCTTCGCGATCGCTGTGATCTCGGCCACCCGCTTCAGGCCTTTTTGGCCCGCACTGCCGAGAGCTATGTGCAGGCCACACGTCTGCTAGAAAGTGCGGGAACCCCAGACTTCCAGCGACACTCGGTGGCGCTCTATGGGCATCCCGATCAGCCCATTGTTTCCGGCGCGCCCAGCCACTTAGACGAAGCGGAGCACCTGCTCAATCGGTCCGATGCGCTGCGGGTTCCCATGGCGCAGGCCACCCTAAGCGACGAAGAGGCGCGCGACCTGCTGCAGCAAGGCATCGACCTACACTTCACCGAGCGGCTGCCGGTCGTCCTCGACCCACACATGGCCTCGTTGGCTGCAGCAAGCTCGGTCCGAGTTCGACTACGAGCTGGTGTGCGTTACGCGCCCATTCACATCGCCCAGCTGCTGCAGCACGAAGCCCTGGTTCACAGCGCCACCAAGCGAAACGGCAAGTCCCAGGCCGTGTTGACGGCACTCGGGCTATCGTCGCCCCGCACAACGGCCACCCAAGAGGGCCTCGCCACCCTCGCCGAGATGATCACCGACGTGCTCGACCTACAGCGCTTACGCAGGATTACCCTACGCGTACGCGCGCTGTCCGCCGCACTCGATGGCGCCGACTTCATCCAGGTGTACAACATCTTCCGGGAGGCTGACCAGCCTGATCGCGAGGCCTTCCGCTCTGCCATGCGGCTTTTTCGAGGCGGAGATGTGCGGGGTGGCGTCGTGTTCACTAAAGATGTGGTCTACCTGCGTGGCCTCAGCCAAGTGCACACCTTCCTACTCGCCGCCTTCGACGAGAATCGCGTGGAGTTGGCCCAAACCTTGTTCTCGGGCCGCATGACCCTTGGCGACGCTGTCAAACTCCAGCCCTTCGTCGATGACGGAACCCTGGCGCCGCCCCAAGTGATGCCGCCCTGGGCCACCGAGACCAGCTGCTTGGCCGCCTACCTCACCTGGTCGGCCTTTGGCCATCGGATTCCGCTGCAGCGGGTGTCGCTGGCCGATTTCCAAAGTGATAAGTGAAGGGACCTGACCCTCGTATGTGGGAGCCCTCATCGACTATCACCCTGTCATCCACCTCCCCGCAGACTACCAAGTCCTCGACCTGTCGATCCCGCCCGAACGGCGAGACCCGATCACGGCAAAGTACACGATTGGACGGTACAACGAGGTTCGGGTAGGGGTCTACGAACAGGCGCTATTTGAGGGAACGCGCAACATCCACATGGGCATCGACATCGGAGCCCCTGCGGGTACCCAGGTTCACGCCTTCGACGCGGGCGTCATCTGGGCCATCGGAGACAACGCGGCGGACGGAGATTACGGTCCAACTGTGATTACCCGACACCCTTGGGAGGGTGGGTTCATCTTTGCCCTGCCCGGACACTTGGCCCGTGGCTGTCTTGTTCAATGGTCGGCGGGCGACACGTTTAACGCCGGCCAGGCGCTCGCACAGCTCGGTGGCCCCGACGTCAACGGCGGATGGCCACCCCACCTGCACTTTCAGCTATCGCATCGCGCCCCTCATGACGCCGATCTACCCGGTGTCGTCAGCGCAGTAGATCGCGCTCAGGCGTTGCTTGATTTTCCCGATCCACGGTGCGTTCTCGGCCCTATTTACCCCTAAAGCAAGTACGGTTCGCTACGCAAAGCGGACCCGCCGCGGATACTCTGTGACCATGCGAATCGCTCTGATCTCCGACATCCACGCCAACCTCGTCGCCCTCGACGCAGTGTTGGCCGACATTCGCGCTCGGAATGTCGACCGAATCGTCTGCCTCGGAGACATCGTAGATCTGGGACCAGAGCCCGTCGCCACCCTGCATCGTATTCGTGATTTGGGCTGCGACTACGTCACCGGTAACCACGATCCGCTCATCGGTCCCCCACCCGGTCCGCCCAATGTGGTCGCCATGACCCGCTGGGTCACCGACTTACTCAGCGCGGACGATTTGGCCTTTTTACGAGGTGGATCGCCGCAGATTACTATCGATATGAACGGTCGAAAGCTACTCTGTGTACACGGGTCTCCGCTCTCGTTCGACCACAATCTGTTGAGTACCACCCCCGACGTCGTCCTCGACCGTTGGCTGGCGGGAACTGACTTCGACACCCTGGTGGCCGGCCACACACACGTTCAGATGCTTCGCCGCCGAGGTGCACAGACCCTAGTCAATGTGGGCTCTGTTGGCGCGCCGTACATGGAGTGTTTCCAAGGTCCACCACCGCGAATGCTGCCGTGGGCCGAATACGCTACCGTCGAGACTCGCGATGGCATGCTGGAATCCCACCTGCACCGGGTAAGCTACGACATCGATTTGATGAAGAGACGCACCCTGGCGAGCGGCCTCCCCGACGCAAAAAGTTGGTTGAACCTGTTTTTATGGTGAATGGCCCCTCGACCTAGTCGGCGAAAGAGCGCTGCGAGTTCCGCCCGCCGCAGCAGCGCGCTGTGGGTGATACACGTTCTCGACGCCCAGCGCTGGCTACACTTGGAGGATCGTCTTCCGCTCGCCGACCAATCTGGCTGATCTGGGTGAATTGGCGTCTTTGAAGTTCACTCCTGCGCCCTGGGACTTCGTAAGTTATGACATTAAATGGGGCAACGCAGCCGTTCATGAGAAGGTGCTTTGGTGATACTCATACTGACCCTATTTTCGGTGGCGATGGCCGTAGACATCCCCGTCGGCCCCACCCAGCCCACCACCACCCTCGCGGACGCCATCAGCGACGCCAGCAGTGGGGATCGAATCTTGGTGGATCCGGGCACCTACGTCGAAGACAACATCAGCATCGGCCAGTCTAAGCAGCTGACCATCGAGGCCGTTGCTGGTGTAGGTACTGTGCTCATCGAGCTGGGCGCGGCGGGCAAGATGTTCAACCTCAAGAACAACACCGACCTCACCCTGGTGAACCTCGAGATCGACGGCATGGGCATCGGGCGAATCATCGAAGGCCGAAACGCGTCGACCACCATCATCGGCTGCGATCTGCACGGCGCGCTCTCCCCCTCCCTGGGTGGCCTAGGCGGCGTCATCCTGGCCAACACAATGTCGGTCGATGTGCAAAGCTCCACACTCGCCGCCGCCATTTCCGGCACGGTCAACGGCGGCGTCAT